>JBATYS010000394.1:0-2312 GCA_049674205.1 Candidatus Aminicenantaceae bacterium | reverse complement strand
AAGAGGAAATCTGTGTGTGATCATATCGTTGACCCTCATCAGAGGAGAGCGGATGAGCTCCAGAGCTAACCAGGAATCATATGGAGCAGCCCCATAGGAGGTGGTTAATGTGACATCGTTCCTGAAGAAAATATCATTAATGGAAAGCGGAGTGCGCACATCAGGATCCGTGGGAGCGAAGAAAAGCACAACCCCTCCCCTTTCCACACATTCCATAGCCTGGATCTGTGCACTCTCGGCGCCCGTGCACACAAATACTTTGTCTGCCAGTCTTCCGCTATTCATCTGGCGGAGGCATGCTTGAACATCTTCAGTGGGGAGAATCGCCTCATTAGCGCCTAATCCTTTTGCCGCATCAAGCCTGAAAGGCACGATGTCGAGAGCTAATATCTTACCAACACCCGTAAAACGCGCAAGATGAACATTGAGAAGTCCTGCGATTCCACATCCGATAACAAGAACACACTGCCCGGCTGAGAGCCGTGCGATCCGCTGTGCACGGATTACGCAACCCAGTGGTTCATGAAATGTCGCATCCTCATAAGAGATCTCCTCAGGAATAATGTGGACTCCCCTGTCGACATTGATAGCCGGGATCCTGAGAAGCTCAGCAAATCCTCCGGGATCGAAATTTGTTCTCCGAAGTGTATCACAAGATGTATGGTGTCCGGAAAGGCAGTAAGTGCACGTATTGCATGGGACATGATGCGCAGCCACAATGCGGTCTCCAACTTTAAATTTAGCGACGCCTTGACCCACTTCGATAATCTGACCTGCAACCTCGTGCCCCAAAACCAGAGGGGCCCTTTTGACACGGTACCATTCAAGAACATCACTGCCGCATACACCGCTCGCCTCGACACTCATCAGGATCTCCCCTGCTCCTATTTTGGGAACGGGCAGCTCCTCGATCCGGATGTTTTTGTTGTTGTAGTACATGGCTACCCGCATTCGACTTTCCTCAATGAACGATTTTTTTTGGACTATTCATAAAAACTACATCCTAAGCGCCTTTTCCCAACTCAAGCTCGCCACTCCGGTTATCTCGACTCGTGAATAATCCAGGTTCTGTATTATGTCTAAAAAAAAGTTTAGCGTCAACCAGGAACATAAGGCTTACGCATGATCCAGAAACTAGGGGACAACGTCCGTGTATTTGGCAAGAAATGCAGATCGATCATACACGTCTTGAAGAGAGAGATCGTGTTTTTTCAAGGCTGTATGGATATCCACCAAACGCTCTTGAACGATACCCACATGTAGCCGCATAAGCTGGCAGATCTGACGGGTCCTTTCTCCAGAACCGACAATGGCCTGGACTGGACATCTCCCCCCGCAATAGTGATAAACACCACACTCCAGACATCCCAATTCTTTTTTGTACGCTACAAGCGAATTCAAGTCATACTCTTCAAGTTTGAGTTGACCTGCACTGTCGAGATGTCCAATAGCCGCATCAGTGGGAAGATCAGCACAGGGATAAACCTTACCAGAAACAATATCATAATTCTCTGCAATCTCCACGCCACATGCTGTATGCCCCCTTTCCCTTCCCGTCAATAGATAAAGGATCAATTCATTGATATGAGTCAATGGCAGAAGGATGCCTTCATCCAGCTTTCTAACATAGACATCCATGATCTCTTCAAGCTCTTCACCATATCGTTTGGCGAAGGAATCTAAGTCCTGGATGGGTTCGCGGTCTTCCGCCCAATGCCAGAAAAAATGATTGACCAGTTTTAGCCGGTAAAGTCTCATGAATTCCTGAAAACAATTGAGGAGGGACTGACTTTCCCGTAATGTGGACCAAAAAAGAACATTCCCTTTGAAAAAGGAAGACAGAGTACGGAGATTGGTCACAATATTTTTAAGGCTCGTGCCCATGCGGATTCTGTCATTCTGAGTTTCGTCACCGTCGATCGACACAGAGTAGGTCCATATGTCTTTCATAAATTCAGGATAGGCTTTGAATGCCTCTTCGATTTTCTCTCCGCTGGTGTAAACTAAAAATCGGAACCTTTTTGATGCTGCGCTCTCTCTCAGCGATTGCCATACTTTTACCATTTTGTCCGTAGCCAAAAAAGGCTCTCCTCCATAAAAACATATAGTGATGGTCCTCCCCGGGTGACGATCGGCCAAACGTTGGATAAGAATTGTATCTCTTTCCGGATTTGTCTCTTCGAAGGTGACTACTGTATCCCTGTGATCCAAACATCCCATGGTGACCTTACTGTTGATACATCCCTCGCAACGTGCATAACAGCGTCCGGTGACAGTCAGATGAATGAGAAGACGTCCATCTTCCTGAAAAC
>JBATYS010000393.1:0-3018 GCA_049674205.1 Candidatus Aminicenantaceae bacterium | reverse complement strand
CGTTTCCGGTAGGAAAAGCATTATCGATGTAGCCAAAGACTTCCTCTCCGGGATTCAAAGGCAATCCATCGCTCACGTATATCAGCATTTTTTTGCCCTCTATGCCTGTTATATGATCGATGAATGCACTCAGGGATTTTAGAGAATAGCTCAGATCATTGTTTTCAGCTTCCACATAATTTTTCGCATAATTCATGGCTTGCCCAAACGCTTCGTATCTATTATCTCCTCTTGTAAACTCTGATACCATCCTGTTGAGTTCGTTTTTCATGTCTTCTTTTGTTCTTGTCCGGAGTAGAGATTGACCGGAACGCTTCTTGGCCTTATCCAAAGCAGCGAGAAGCACTCCCTGGTTGGATGTAAATTCCTGGAGGATTTCCAGCTTTTGCCCCAGACAGACTACCATGCCTTCATTACTCTTATTCTGCGGCGTAAAGTTGTTCTGAATAAAGGTCTCTAATTTTTTTATGCTCCAGTTTCTGTTCATTGGGTTTAAATGCCAGTTGTCAAAATAAAAAATGATCTTATTTTTGAACTGGGTAGACTCTATAGGCAATCTCCGTGAGGGAGGAAGGGGAACTTCTTTCTCTGGTTCAGGAAGAGGAGCGTAGACTTCTAAACTTTTGACCTCATAAAAATTCGTCAATCGCATGCGCAAATTATCTTCGAATATCTCAAAATTTTCCGGCTTCAGGCCTGTCACCCGATTGCCATCTTTGTCCGTCACCACCACATCCACGTTGGTGACTGTCACTTCCACTTCATATGATGGCTTCTGGATTTCCTGCTTTTGTTGCTCCACAATGTTTCTGTCCGGCCTCGCTGATAGATTCAAAAGGACAAAGACAAGAGTAAAAATGAAACTACAGAAGAGGATTTTTTTGCCCATCACTTACCCCTGTATTTTAAATCAGTCATTTGCTTAGGATTCCTCAAAATAATGTGTGATCTAAAGGTATTTTACCACAATAAAAGAGCGAATCCTCCCAAAAAAAAGAGGCTGGCACCAGCCAAAGGTGCCAGCCCCTTCAATGCTCTGCAGCTAATCAGAATCTGATTCTAGCTCCGACGTAAAACCTCATGGGCATCAAGATTTCCACTGCCTGTTTGTAGTCCCAGGATTTATCGTTTCGTGCATACTGAATGTCAAGAACACCTTGATTATTTGTAACATTGTAGATGTCACAGAAGAGAGAGAGAGCCACTGTTCCTGCAAATCTAAATGTGTAATTGAACTTCAGATCGATCTGATAATACCCAGGAGCCATTTCCTGTCCAGTTTGGACAAAATCGGTCTCTTCTTCATTCAGAGGCCAGTTGTAGTAGATGCTGTAACGTCCTGGCAGAAAGTCATAGGATTCGGTGAACACTATCCCTGAGACCCAGTAGAACAGGGCGCCGATATCTAGGCCAAAAGGAGTTCTGTAGGTGCCGAACAGTTTGATCTTATGGGGGATGGTTCCAGGAGTTGGTCCCATCATCCAGGGATTCCTGGGATCAAGAATGATAAAGTCGCCCTGGAGGTCTGCATTCCCATCGGACTGGCTGTTTCCCTTTGCATGTTTGAAGGAATACTGAGCGACTGCAAAGGAACCGCTTGACCACCGCTTGGAGACCTCGAAGTCTACGCCATAAATGTCTCTCTTCGCTCCAATGAGGTTGGAAAGGAAGTAGTTCGCCGGTCCGGTGGGACCCTCAGGTCCGTAACCGAAATCCTCAAAAGAGAGGTCAAGATGTCCCCAGGTGGGATCACCTTCATAATGTTCGACATAGGTAAACAGGTCGTAGTCTTCGATGATCCTCCGGTCTCCGCGGAAATAGCCTTGGGTGGAAAAAACGAGACCATCTCCCACATCGATTTCATAAGTCATGGAGAATTCATGGGCGAAATTGTCTCTCGTGCTCGGAGTCCAGGAACAATCCCTGGTTTCGGCTGACCCGCGGACACGGTAGGTGTACCAATCATGGTTGAGCCACATCTGTTCAAGGGTGATCGATCCAGAGATGTTTCCTCCAAAGTGGATCATGCCAAAGGGGATGGGGTCAGAAAACTGTCCGTAGAAGAGTGTCAGCTTTTGTGTGCCTCTTCCTCCGATATTCCAGACAAAACCCACTCTGGGCAGAAATCTTAAAGGCATCTTGATAATTGGGGTTGATTCGGAGTCATAATAATTGTGTTTTTCGATCCGAACACCGGCATTGATGGTGAAGTAATCGCTGATCCTCCAGTCATCCATCACATATCCCATATAACGTGACGCATGAACCTTGTTCACACCTTTTTTGTCTGTAGCGATTCTCCAGAAGTTCAATCCCGCCTCATTCTGATCTGTGAACGTGGCCGTCTCTAATTCCTCACGAGTGACAACACCATCACCATTGAGATCATAAAACTCAGAGGTGGAACCCCAGTTGTTGTTCAAATAAGGAACGAGACGCTCGTCCATCTCGCTCGCTGGAAAGATTCCCCAATCGAGGAGGTCTCCGAGCGTAGCTCCACTATACATCGAAGCCACAGACGAACGATTCTCTCCAAAATGATAGTAACCCTCATCCTTGTCATACTCATTGGACCACAGTAATCCTCCCTTGAATCGATGGTTCCCGAGATACCACTCCACAGAAGCGCTTAACTGATCACGTGTGTTTTTGTCATCATTCGCGCTTGGAAAACCCCCAAAAGTGTACTGCTCGATGGGCGGATAATCGTCCATCTTGTAGTACAGGCTGTCCGGGATTCCTGCATCAGGATAACGGGGGCCGAGAACATAGTTCCTGACATAACGGCCATAGCGGACATCGACGATGACATTGTCTCCGAAGACCCTCTGGTAATAAACACTCCAGGTATTGTAATCGTATTCCCGCGTCGACTGGCGGACTTTGATGGTGTTTGGATCACGTAAGCCTTCAATATCATAAGTGTCGAAGAAATACAGAAAAGAGAAGGAATCATTCGGTGATAGATTTAATGTGAGCTTGCCAAAAAGGCCGTACCGTTTCTGCATATAGTCCACT
>JBATYS010000392.1:0-3526 GCA_049674205.1 Candidatus Aminicenantaceae bacterium | reverse complement strand
GCATGAACTCGCCCCATCTGTTCTTCGATACGCTTAACCTGAAAAAGAAGCTCTTCTGGGACAAAGTTTGTTTCAACTTCTAAGACTTGGTTGTAGAACCAAAATTCAGTAACAATCTCAACAGGCTCTGTTTTATACACAGATGATGTGGATACGATGCGAATTCCCGCTTCGCTCAACAGTTCAGCCGCTTTTACCAGGTTTCTCTCACGATTTCCTAGATTGCTTCCCAGGCTCAAAAAGTATCTCATTGTCCCATATCTTTTTAACTTTCTATGATACACACACACTAATTCTCAGGCAAGCTTATTAAACTATTCATACTGATTTTTTAAATTTGACTCGATTTTTACGTCCTTTTCTGGCATCATAGATAAACCATGCAACGAGTCGAAAAATGGCGCATCCAGGAACTAGCCCTGCTGCTTCAGCAGCTTTATAAACTGTTGATGAAAGGGAACAACAGCGAATGGGCCAACGTATTTTTGCATTTCCATCAGGAAACGGTCAAAATTCTTTCTAGGGATGAGCTCAGCGTAGAAGCACTCAGAAGGCTCATTCATAACATCGTCAACTGTTTCGATGGATATCATTCGTTCACTAATCTATCTTTGGGGAGAGAGGACTCCGATTCAGGGTCTGAGTTGAACCATGATTTTAATCAGACAAAAATGCGTCTCCTGGCTGTCCTCTCTGAGATCGATAGTCGTACAACGATATACACTCATTGATTCGGATTTTTTTGTTGCTCTGTCCGATCCCAACAATATCTTTTAAGGGGCTGACACGAATAAAATGACGAGCGCGTTAAAGTTCGAGGAGCCCGAACCGTTTAAGAACTCGCAGCACGACCAGAGTGATCCAAAGGTGATTTTCGAGACTCAATTTCTTTGAAGGGGCTTCCCAGTAACCCTGGGGGTTCTGTTTCCTCATGAGCCACTCTACGGCTTTTCGGGTGTTGGGATCTTCGAGTGTGAATCCTATCTGTGACAGTGCGTCCAGGCTGCTCAGAATGTCCGTAGCCCAAAACGGATACGTGATCTCTTTCCAATAAGAGGCATGTCGCCTGTCCTCATATTTATCGGGTTTGAAGAACCGGCTCGTCAAGAATTCTCCTGCTTTCCTCAGTTCTTTCCTTTTTCGCCATGTGGGTGATGCTGCAAGAGCTCGAAGAACCATTCCAGTCACCAGATGTGACGATGGCTGTGTATTATCCGGTTTCACAGGAGTCAGCGTTGTCTGCGACTCAAAATTGTATCGGCTCTTGAGTTCCTTCTTGTCTATCGTTCTGTAAGGAATGACCCAACCCCCATCATTCTGTCTATGTCTCATGGTCCAGCGGAAGCCTTTCTGTGTTCGTTCATCGGTGTCCAAGCCGAATAGGCACAGGGCATGGAGCGTGAGGGCATGGTAGGTCGGTGCATACTCGTTGAGATAGGCTCCGCGAAAGTCCCCTTCTTTGGTCTGGGTGGAGTACAAAAATTGAACCAATTTTTGTACTCCCTTTTCTTCGTAACTACAGCCAAAGTCATAGAGTCGAAAGGCGTTTTTTAGAGTTTCTACGATATAATATGTTTTTTCCCAACGAGGAGGGCCTTCGTACTTACGTTTCCCCCAACCACCATTCTCTCGTTGGCTGTTCAAGATACGGATGCGTGCTGCAAATTTTCTCAGATTTTTCTGCTCGCGATCGATCGGAACTTCAAGGATATCCTTTTTCATCCAATAAAGGATTGGCAGATTTCCCCTAGCGAGTAGGAACTCGATCGCTTTGTTTGTTTCCGCTTTCATGGAGTTTTAAAAGTAATCAAATTGTTTTTTCTGGATTTATAATAACACACAGAAACTCAAAGGGTTCATCATGAGGATTCTTGAACTGATGTTTCTCTCCTCCCTTGACCAGAAGACTCTGCCCAACACGGACAGGATTTTCGTGGCCATCCTCGTCTATAACGATCCCGCTTCCTTTTTCTACTTTGACCACGTGTTCATGCGCATGGACATGATAGGGCGTGTGACCTTGGGGAAAAACACGAAATCTCCGCATTATAATATTCAGAGATCCATCATTCGGGCCAATAAGGATTTGCTGGGTGACGTTAGTTACATCATCCTCCTGAACGTTCCCCTCAGGAACATCAACATTATTTTTAATGATCACTTTGTTCTCCTTGTGCTTTTCCGTTTCCATAGAGGATCATTCCACTCCTGTTTTGTGTGTGTTTGTAGGCTTGGATCGCGATTTTACCGTTAACGATCACATAGGAAAGACCTTGGCTGTATTGATGAGGATCTTCAAAAGTGGCCTTGTCCTTGAAATCTTCAAGATCAAAGACACAGATATCCGCATACATCCCTGCCTTGAGCAATCCTCTGTCTTTGAGTTTGAAGACCTGTGCTGGTAATGAAGTCATTTTTCTGATTGCCTCTTCAAGAGAGAGCACACCTTTCTCACGCACATAGTAAGATATCACCCTGGGGAAAGTTCCATAATTTCGTGGATGAGGGACTCCCCTCCCCACCTCCTGCACTCCACCATCCGAGCCAACCATGTTGTAGTGTAACTTCATCAAATCCTCCACGTCTTTCTCATCCATCTGGAAAAATACACAGCTTGCCCCGCCGTTTTTTTCAATTTCGACGATAAGATCGACTCCGTTATCGATCGTCGGCTCCTTGCCTTGGGCTAAAAGTATCTCTTGAAGGTTTTTCCCTTCATATTCCCGATAATTCCTCGAGTTCGCGATATAGATCGTTTCCAGTTTGTTTATCCCTTTTGTTGATGTGAGCCTTCGATCGATGATGTAAGCTTTGATCTTTGCGTAGATTTCCGGATCCTTAATCCTCTCAAGTAATCGATCTCTCCCTCCTTCGAACACCCAGGAAGGAAAACTGCTTGTGAAGCCAGAACTCGTTGCAGTGTATGGATACTGGTCAAGATAAACATCCACACCGCGTGCCCGCGCGTCATCCACGGGTTTTGTGATCCGTTCCGTCTCTCCCCAAACCTCATCATCGGCGAGTTTGATGTGCGAGATCTGTACCGTCAGGTTGTTTCTCTCTCCGATTGTTATGGCCTCTTTTATGGCTTCAGTGATGTGCTGGGCTTGGTCTCGAATATGACTGGCATAGATTCCGTCGTAAGGTGAGATAACGGAAGCAAGGCCAACGATCTCTTCAGTTTTGGAATAAATTCCCGGGAGATAGCTTAATCCGGTGGAAAAACCCAGACCTCCGGCTCTCATCTCCTTATCGATAAGGGCTTTCATTTGTGACATCTCTTCTTCGGTGGGTGTCTCCATCTTGTATTTCATGACTTCCCGGCGGATCGTATTGTGGCCGATGAGGCTTCCAAAATTGATAGATATCCCTGTTTCTTCAAGGTCTTTATAGAGTTCCGCCAGCGGAAAAGGGTGTCCTCCACAGTTTCCACCGATGACTGTCGTAACACCTTGGAGAATGTAATTGTCCACAGTAGGCACTCTCTTGATTCCACGGTCACAGTGAGTGTGAACATCGATAAATC
>JBATYS010000391.1:0-2516 GCA_049674205.1 Candidatus Aminicenantaceae bacterium | reverse complement strand
AACACCCAATTTCATGATTAACCCCTTAAATCGTATTTTAATTCTCTTTAATGGCGTTACTTTCTTAAGGTGAAATTCGTACACGATGGATGAGGTGTCAAGTCGGCGATATCATCTGTATAATTTTTAATACATATTTGGCTTTGCTGTCCATCATTGAAATTGCTGCCGATCACCTTGAGTTTCACCTCGGCAATGATACCTGTTGTTCCTTGTGCGATGGGATTCCCTGAGCCCATGAATCCTCCCACCCTCAAGGTTCCACTACTGATTTCATTGCCATCTACTGCCGCCCAGCTCTCTGTGAGGTTTCCTTCTTCGATGCGGCGAAATTGAAATTTGTCGGCATCAAATGTCACCTCGAGTCCGAATACTTTTATTTCCCGGTCAGCATTGTTGATGGATATGACAATAGTAAAATTTGTATCCGTTCCTCCAGAGCTTGGACTGCCCACAATCGTTATGGATGTTTGTTCCTGTTCCGGAACCTCCACCTCTGGAGCCGTTGATGATTTTTTGCAGTAGCAAGGCAAAGCGATGAGGAGGATTAAGAATAACAGGCCCGACACAGATAGCGGATTATTTCCTTCTCTCATTTACAATTCAATTAACCTGGATTATTCACGAGTCTAGGTTGCCGTGGCTGTGAGGAAGCGGCCCAAGAAGCTGTAGATGACTACTGTGAGTGGGCTGTGACGAAACAGACGCGGTAAGATCGGCTCGCCTGAAAGGTAAAAAATGTCGATTATTAATAGAAAACGTTTTGAAAACGGAAATGTCAAGATGATTTACTGGAAGAATATAATATATTATTGAGATTGTTTTTGCTGAACGGAGTATCAACATTTTTTATGAATAATTCAGGTGTGTTGTTATTATAGTAAAGCCTGGTGAGATTAGCAAAAAAATTCTATGTCGCTCTTCAAGATGAAAATTTTGACATAAAAATTGCCAAGTACAGGATAAAACTCCCTGGGAGTACACAACCGGATTGAATAAAATCAGAAAGGAGCCTGTATATCCAGGTAGAAAGATGAATGAATTATAGAGGAGGCTCGTAATGAAAAAATGGCTGTGGGTACCGATTTTAGTGATTCTGCTTTTCCTGTTTTGTTGTCAAAAACAGGATAGAGCAGAACAGACAGTTGTCGAGACGGAAAGTGGGGGTGAGGGAATTGCGGCAATCGCTCAGACAGTAGAAACCAACCTCGATATGGCTGTTGAGAATCTGGAGAGGGGACAGCTGAGTGAGGGGATTGGTATTCTTTTAGATTCAGTTCTTCTGGTCAAACCTCTAGACCAATGGCCGGAAGGATTTGTGGGTAATGTCTCCACAGCGAAGGAATATTTCGCAGGGGGAAATTTTCCCGATGCTGTTGGATATGTCTCCAAGGCCCTCAACCTCATCAAACAGCCAGTTGATACAGATCGATCCACAGAGAGTAGTGAAATTGCTCCTGTGGCTGCAATTATGAAGGGGAAAATAGCTAAGGCCAAGGAGGAGTTTAATAAGGGCAACGTGGATCAAGGAGTTTTTACTATACTCGAAGCCCTTCAGTTGTTTGCGCCCAGAATCCAATGATCTCATTTTTATTATTTCCTTGACATTAGGTCGAATTCATCCATAATAATCGTATACACTACAATTTCTATGGAGTTTGGCGGAATTGTAGTTTTGTTAGCTCTCTTGAGAGAGTTTTTAATTTTAGCTTAATGCCGATGTGTTTTACCATGAAATGAACTTGTTTTTTGATTAATTCGGGTGAAATAAGGAGCCTGGGATGATAAAGCTTTCAACAAAAGGCCGGTATGGGACGCGGTTGATGTTAAATCTGGCACTGCATTATAATGCTGGTCAAAAGCCTGTGATCCTAAAGAATGTCGCTAAAGAAGAAGAGATCTCCATAAGATATTTAGAACAGATCATTATTCCGCTGAAACTCAGTAAACTCGTCAAGAGCATCAGGGGTGCAGGTGGAGGGTATATCCTGACCCAACCTCCTTCCAAGCTCAAACTGATCGAGATCATCGAGGCTTTAGAAGGGCCCATCGCACTTGTGGATTGCGTCGATGACCTGGATTACTGCGACCGCATGCCCCGTTGCGCAACGTATGAAGTCTGGAAAAAGGCGAACGATCTTCTCAGAGATTATTTTTCTAATACGACACTCCAAGATCTTGTGATCCGGGCGAAAAAGAAGACGCCACCCAATACTAAATAGCCCCCCTTATTAAAATTTATTGGGGCACTTCACCACGTTCAATGGCCAGCTTTGCGGCGCGCAGTGTGTTCTGCAAAAGTCCGGCTATGGTCATGGGCCCGACTCCTCCAGGGGAGGGGGTTATGGCGCCTGCGACTTCTTTGACATCGTCGAAATCAACATCTCCCACCCAGCGGTAGCCTTTCTCTGATTCGGGATCATCAATCCTGTTGCTGCCTACGTCGATCACAAAAGCGCCGGGTTTGACCCAGTCGGCTTTGACCATCTGAGGCCGTCCGACAGCCGCCACCAGGA
>JBATYS010000390.1:0-14437 GCA_049674205.1 Candidatus Aminicenantaceae bacterium | reverse complement strand
TGTTGGATCGGATGGTTTAACACTCGTAAAGCGAGAAAAGTCTTGAAAATTCCCCGAGAATACAAGATCGCCTCTCTTCTTTCCATGGGATATTATGAGCAAAAGCCGTCGAAGTTAAAAAAGCGGAAAGAGTTGGATGAGATCGTCTGGTTTAACGAGATAGGCAGAAAGATGAATTAGGCTTTGAGCTCTGCGAGGACTTCCCCAATGAGGTCCAGGGCTGTGATGAGAAATTCGGCATCTTCCCCCAATCCAAAACGGATGTGATAATCGACCCCTAGTTGATCTCCTGGTTGGATGAGGACACCTTTCTCTTCTCTAATTCTGTGAGCGAGTTCAGTCGCATTGATATTGAGATTGTATCTTGGGAATGCGATCGCTCCAGCTCTAGGGGGTGTGCACTGGAAGAGCCCCTCTTGTTTGTCCATCCATGATTCAAGGATAGAAAAGTTTGCTCTTATGATATGTCGTGTTCTCTCGAGTATGGAGTTCCTTTTTTCAGGGGAGAGGGCGACTCGTGCCAGCTGGTCGCTCAATGCGCTTATGGTTATCGAGGTGTAATCCTTGTAGGACCATGCAGTGCTGGCAATGTTCGGAGGTGCAATCATCCATCCTACACGAAGGCCAGGAAGTCCGTAAGCTTTGGAGAGGCCATTCGTCACGATGGCTTTTTTGTAGGATCCCCAGAAGCTCGGGGTGATGATTCCGTCGTATTCGGCTCCCTGGTAAACTTCGTCAGATACAAGCCAGGCATCCGCCCATCGGGACAATTCCAGAATGGCCTGCCTCGATTCCTCATTCAGCTGGCCTCCCGTTGGGTTGTTGGGATTGGTGACTACGATGAGTTTGGTGTTTTTTGTTACGAGTGATTTCAGCTCGTCCAGATCGGGATTCCAATCCAGTTCCTCTTTGAGGAAAAATGTTTTCACATTGCCCCCGAAGCCTTTCATGAGTCCATGGATCTGCATGAAATTCGGGAGCATAAAAATAACCTCATCTCCTGGTTCGATGAGCCTCCACATCAGCAGGAAATTGGCTTCTGCAGAACCCGACGTTACCAAGATGTTTTCTGGATTAGCCTCGGTATAAAGATCGCAGATGGTCTCTTTAAGTTCTTTGGTGCCGTTAGTCTGGATGTACCCCAATTTGGTTTTTGCGAGCCTCACGAGTTCTTCAGGACTCAAAAGTTCCTCTAACGTCAGGGGCTTGACCCCGCTTTCGGATATGTTGTAATCCACAACATGCTCCCATTCAGACTGCCAGCGCTCCATAACAAACTCATCGATTTTCATCTTCTCATCCTTTCTGATTGAATTAAATTTCGACTTTAAAAATACCCTTAAAAACAAATCCAAAGATGATGGACAGGGCAAAATAGGCGATAAGCCAGTGAATGTCAAATCTAAAAAAACTCAGGCGCTTGGCGGGATAGAGCACTTCAATGGATTGGACCGGCAAATCCTTTGCAATAGGGGCTTCTACTGGATAAAAAAGCTCGTTCACGAAATTCTTCCTGTGCTTTATGGGAGAAAGCTTGGTCAGAGGTTTGGTGTTTGTGGCTATGGTCTTGGAGATCTTGTTCCCTGCGACGACAACATTGACATGATATATACCGCTCTTCTGCGAAGATATTCGCCAGTTGATCTCACAGTACTCTTCTATGCGGAGAGGGGGTGTCTCGATGACGATCTCAGGATCCGGATCCAGGACCAGGTCTGTTTGGAGGGGATTGTACCCCTCTTCCAACTTGACTTTCAGTAATGTCTGTTCGCCCGGCTTCAATGACTCATAGCCAAACCAAAAATTCATTTGGATCAGGATAAGGATAACCGGAACGATCATGACCAGCATGGGTTTGAAAGAATGAGTGAGGTATTTCAGATTCGCCAGGAGTATGTTTCCTTGAGCTTTCATAGAGAGGCCTAGGCTGTCTTTGTACAGACGGAGTTCTAATAGATGGGCTTTGATCTTGTTTTTGACTTTTTTTATTCCTGCTTGGTTGGATGTGTAGCGGAAAATGACGAGCATAAGAAGTCCCGTGAGGAAGGATACGATCACCATTCCCACCCATGGATTCATGCTCCGGAAGGGAATAAAAAGCAGGTCAAAAATCTTGCCGAAGAATTTGTTGAATGTCCACATTAAGATATATAACCGAGCCCTTTCAGTTTTTTCTTGATTTCCTCTTCAGAGTCCGATTCCTCGAGCGATGCGATTTCTTTCTCGAGGCAGTGTGTGATGAATTCCTCCGGTGAAGAATAACCGGACATCTCTGCGTATTTTTTCACTTTGACCAGAAGGTCTTTGTCCAGCTTAACCTTTGCTTTTCCCATTGTGGCCTCCTGTTATTCAGATCACGGATGCTCCCGTCATTTCTGCGGGCTTATCTATTCCAAATATTTTAAGAATTGTTGGAGTGATATCGAGGAATTTTGGATTATCGGTGTTTATTTTCCGGTTCACAAAAAATATCCCCGGTACAAGCTCTGGGGCGACACAGTGATCTCCGCTCCACTTTTCCGTGTTATCCACGATGATGTCTTTGGGGAAATTTCCCATCGGAGATGACCAAGAGATCCGGTAGCCCCGGTTAAAACCCATAACGATATCCGGCGCTTGATCGACATATGGCCCTTGATAAATATCTTTAGAAAGAAATGCCTTGAGGATTGGCCTTTCTCCGGTTTTAGGGTCGACATACTCCTCGAGTTTTCGAGCGATTTCAATGATGAGATTCTCTTTTTCTGTCCCGGGAGAAACGATGCCTTCTCCCTCTCTCCCCCGTTGATTGATGTAGAGGCCGTTCAAGCCAAAGGCATAGGCTTTTGATCGTGACCAGTCTGTATTCATGAAGAGTTGGTCTTCTCCTTGTTTCCATGGATTAATCAGGGTATGGTAGCTGTTCTCTTTGAGCCATGTGTTTGCGTTGAAGGACCATCGGAATGGAGAGAATCCGTGGTCGGAGACGACCATGATGATCGTCTCTTTGTCTGCCTTTTGTATGGCTCTATCCAAAATTTTATCCATTTCCACATATATATCTCGGATCGTGTTTTCATACCTAGCGGCTCGAGCAGGATCGTATATGGGGCTGTTTTTATCGATATGACTCCAGAACATGTGTTGTCTCTGGTCGGTGCTGGAAACATAATAAAACAGCAGGCCTGAATCGAATCGTGCAAGCTCATACTCGAACATGGCGATCCGTTCTTTTAAGACTTGACCGTCCTGCTCGAGAAATTCATCTTCATTCAAAAGGTTATTGGTCATCGCCTTGAAATCGGCCGGAAGGCCCTTTGTGTAGAAGGAGCCAAACTCTTTTTCGAGCTCTTTGGCATAGCTTTTTGGAGTCGTTATCGGCATCGCTGGATTGGCAGGATCGATATTGATCGGAGAAACATAGAGCTTGAACTCTGGCCTGATCTCTTTCAGGTAGAAGTTGCAGATGCCGTTGATGCTCTGTGTTGGGATCATGGGGAAGCTAAGCCTCTTCCAGTCGCTCCATTCCCCGACCCTGAGGATAAATTCATGATCCTGGATAGCAATTTTAGCCACTGGATTTACAGGATCAATATAGATGTTGAAATCGATCACAGAGTCAGGCTTATCCTTTTTAAAGGCATTTTCAGGTCCCGGAAGCTTGGCTTCCACCCTATTCCCGATGACATACACTTCATGGATCCTTGCGCCACCGAGATCTTCATTTATGCGCGTGGATTCAGTGGTGTAGTAATTGCATATTCCGTAAGAGCCGAGCAGATCTGGTGTGTTCATCCCTGAGATCGTACGCTGCTTGGTGGGAACTGGGGGATAGTTGGAAGGCATCTTGAAGATCGTGGCAGGGATGTCATACTCTTCGAGAATCTGCCAAAAAGCCCTCCCCTTCATTAGGTTTTTGACTTCTCCTCCAGAGAGCGGGAACTCGTAATTACCGATGGATAGGGTGCGAGTGGCTCCCGTGGATGCTGCTGCTGAGGAAACAGGAAAGTAGTTTTTAGGATCTCTCTGTATGAAATCAAAAATACCATGACCACCCGGATCCATACCGGTGATGAAGTTAGACCAAGCGACTGGACTCTGAGGGGGATTGCCTGTCTCCAAAGGAGAGAACGATCCCATCTCTCTCAATTTCTGGAATGCCGGGAGAAATCCCTGTTTCATCCAGGCTCCAACAAGATGGGGATCCATGCCGTCGAATCCGAGTATAATGACTTTTTTTGCGGTTTCAGTATTTCCGAAAACTTTTGTTACAATATTGGAAGCACTGCTAGTTGCCAGCAGTGAACCTGCTGTCAATCCCATTTTTAGAAAATCTCTTCGATTTATAGTCGTCATTGTTCCACTCTATCCTATTATACCACTATGTCTTTAGAACGGACATATCGTCTAAGCATCCTCAAAAGCTTGATAGCTTGAATTCTTTTTGCGTTATTAAGCGTCTCAATTGTGTGGTGGAGAAAACTTTCATCATGGTTTTGTGGATTCTTCTGTATCTATCAACGCCTGTCCGTCCATGTGCTGGGGGACTTTGATACCGAAAAGCTCTAGGGCTGTTGGCGCAATATCTATGATCGATGGCTCGAGTGTGTTTAACTTGAAGTTAGAAAAGATGATGCCTGGAACAATCCTTGGGTCGATGCAGTGATCTCCACTCCAAGCCTTTCTGTTGTCTTCAAAAATCGTTGAGTTCACAATGCCGGTCACCGAATCCCAAGACACTCTGTACCCCTCGTTGTACCCCACGATGAAGTCCGGGCAATTCACTATGTAGGGACCGGGAGGGAGCTTTTCCCTGTCGAAGATTTTGTTGATGGCCACATCGCCCGTTTCATCGTCTTTCAATCCGTTGAGTTTCTGGGCAAGCTCATCCTTAAGTGTCTTCGTCTCTTCTCCGGGATCGACGATCCCCTGGGCCTCTCGCCCTTTCTGGTTGATGTATATCCCTCCGAGGCCTAGCCCGTAGGCTTTTGTGCGTGTCCAGTCGACATCCTTGAACCACTCTTTGCTTGTTAGCTTGCCGTCTTTGAGGTGCAGATAGCCGTTCTTATAGAGCCATGAGTTGATGCTCACACCTCGGCGAAAGGATTTGAAACCGTGGTCGGACATGACGATGAGCATGCTGTTTTTGTTAAGTTTTTCCAGCACCCTCCCCACAAGGACGTCCATATCTTTGTAGAGGTCTTCGATAACTTTGGTGCTTTTTTCTCTCGGCCCGTGCTTTAGAGCTGGATGCTTATTGTCCAGATAACGGAAGAACATATGCTGGATGCTGTCAGTGGTTTGAAACCAGCAGGCAACTACACCCTTTTTCGTCTTTGCCATAGCATTAAAGAGCATGTCTTCGGATTCCTGGTGATTGTCATAAGCCAGCTTGATGAAGGAATCCTCGCTCAAGATGCCCTCGTTCAGAGCCCACGTGTCATCGGCTTCCCCCAGTGTCGTGAAATCACCGAGAAGCTTGGAGAGATAAATGGAGTAGATGAATGGGTGTGAAATGGGGAGAGCTGGTTTTTCTGGGTCTATATTGAGCGGAGTGAGATACATCTTGAAGTGCGGATAAATTTCCGAAACATAGAACCGGCATATGGCCCTCACTTTCATTCCCAGCCCTGGCCGAAAGGCGATTTTTACCCAGCCCGAAAAGGTCTTGACTTTGAGATTCAGAGTTTGGCCGGACACTTCGATGCGCACTTCCTCTTTGTCCTTATTGCAATGAATGGTCATCGGAAGACGCATCTCCTCTTCTTTTTTGAGCAGGCTATTCTCAGGGCCTGAAATATAGGTTTTGACCGTTTCTCCATCAAAAGCGACCGGAATCATCATTCCGCCTTCGTGTTTTTCGATCCTCTCTATATCCGATGTGTAGAAAGAGAAAGTCCCCTGACTTCCTTTGAGATCAGGTGCACACATTCCCGAGAGCAGATGGCCCCGGAATTTCTCCGGAGGAAACGTGATCGGAATCCTCAATATCGAGCAAAGGATCCCGCTGTCGCCCAAGATTTTCCAGAACGGAACGCTTTTGCGCATTCCTTTGATCTCGGGCTTGGAGAGGGGGACCTTGTATTTCCCGAGCGGGAGAAATCTCTTCGGATTTCCGATGCGGGCAGAGGACAGATCCGGAAGATAAGTTTTGGGATCGCGGCTGAGGAAATCAAATATGTTATGTTTCCCCGGATGACTTCCGGTCATGAACGAAGACCAGGCCACTGGTGAAATTGCAGGTGTTGTTGTCTTTAGCCTGGCGTAAGAGCCCTCTTTTTTAAGCTTGCTTAAATTCGGGAGCTTCCCCTCTCCCATGTACTTTTCAACAAGAGTTGGCTCCATACCATCCAGTCCTACGACAATCAATTGATTGATGTGACTCTTCTTGTAAGCCTTTTGTCCTCGCAGGAGACGCATAAGAAGACGGAATGGCCAGGATAGGAAGGAAAAAACAGCGAGGAAAAACGTCAAAAACAGAACGAGGAAGGATGAAAGAAAGGCAAACCCTGCACCAGGGCCTATGTAAGCGCTTAGAGGGAGAGCTAGGGAACAAAAGGTTAGAATAAACAAAAGCAATTTTATTCGTGGATACGGGGATCGATTTCGCCGTATCGATGTAGGGTCCGTTCCCTGAACGGACCGAATACATAAAATTCTCTCCTTATGTTCGCTCATGCGAAGTTCTCCATTATGATACTCGATAAATCAGATATTGACAGGTCTTCTCCTTTTTCCCTGTTCGCCCAAAAGAACGCATCATCCCATGTGTGCATCCCCTGGAGGTTCGAACGTCCGAAGACCTCTTTTTTCTTGACGGAGCCTTTCATGTCGAATCCATATTCTGACAGGACGATAAGATCAGGTCCGGATGCGACGTGAGGTCCTGAGTATATCTCTTCTGTGTCGAATACTTCTCGAACCACTCTGCGCCCTGAGTACTCTAAGTTTTTTAGCTTCTCTGCAAGCTCTTTTTTGAGATCCTGTTTTTCCGAAACATCGACAGACCCTTTGGGGAATTCATCCTTAAGGTTGAGATAAATGCGATTGGGATCCATGGTGAACACACGGGAGGTTGCGCTGATCTCTGAGAGGTCTTTAGGTGAATCTGTTTCAAAGCTGAGATATCCCTCTTGCTCGAGCCACACATTCAAATAGACTTCCTGCTCTATTTCTGCGAAACCGTGGTCAGAGAGAAGATACAATCCGTCATCTCCATATGCCTTCGTGGTAAACGCGTCCACGACCTTTTCGATGAATTTGTCGAGTTGCCTGTAATAATCGAGAAAGTTTGTGTGGTAAAAGTGGTTTTCGTCTTCGTAGGCAGACCACAGGAAATGCTGCAACCTGTCTGTTCCTGTTATTACGATCTCAAAGTAGTCCCAGTCTGTCTCCCAGAGGGAATCGAAGGCTTTCTGTCGACCTTCAAGAGTCCGGGCAAGGTCTTTCCACAGGAATTCATGATCCTCTCTGGCCTTGAATGTATCGATGTCGATCTGGTATCCCAATTTCTCGAGAGGGTCTTTGAGAGCTAGAGGAGAGACGGCCTTAGCCATTTCAATAGCCACAAAGCCCGAAATGAGAATCCCGTTGATCTTTCGGGCAGGGTATGTGGACGGCTGATTGATGACAACAGACATCTTTTTCATTTCACCGAGCTTGTCCCAGAATGTTTCTGCTTTGACGTCAAGAAAATTTGGGAATCGCAAGTCATACGTGTTCTCTTTAAGATCAGTAAAACCAAAGATACCGTGAGTACCTGGATTTGTGCCTGTCATAAAATTCGTCCAGCTGACCGAAGAGATCTCAGGAAGGCTGGCCTTCATTTTGTGGAGATGGCCGGATTGGATCAGCTTGTTTATATTGGGCATAACTCCCTTCTGGGCAAGGTCTCTGATCATGGAATATGGCACGCCATCCAGCCCGATGACACAAACTCTTGGTTTCTTTTTTCTCTTAAAAAGACTCATTCTCTCTCCAGTAATCCGGATTATCCATTCTTGATTTGACGTGCCCCAGCTCCATACGCTGAGTTTTTATCTGTAGTAAAGACGACTCTTGAATAATCCAAGCTAAACACTACTATTTAACTAGTCTGAATTATTCATAAAAAATGTCGATACTTATCATAACTAACGCAATATCAGAATGTTACGTTGTTTTTTCGTAATACTCATTTGGGCACTGAATTTCCTATATAATTTTCATTTATTCTCGACATTTTTTACCCTTCGGGCGAGATGATCTCACCACATCGGCTTCGTTGTAACCCACTCGCAGTAGTTCACTACAGCTTCGTGGGCCACTTCCTCGCCGCTGCAGCAATCTCAACTCGTGAATAATCCAGGCTAATTTATTATAAACACGCCATAAATAAAGTCAATCTCATTTTCATACATGTGAACGTACTCATACTTGCGAAGAATCAGAGAGAATGATCCGTGCATCGACGATACAGCACCCTTTGCCCTTTTCATAGACGATGAGCGGGTTGATGTCGAGTTCTTTTATCTCCTCGAAATCTGTCACAAGTTGGGAGAGACGCTTAAGGCATTCCTCGATAGCTTCGATGTCATAGACCGGTCCACCTCGGAATCCGTCCAGTATTTTATAGGTTTTAGTTTTCTTGATCATGATGGATGCCGTCAGTTCCCTGATGGGAGCCAGCCGAAAGGTCACGTCCTCTAAAACCTCAACATATGTCCCCCCCAATCCGAACATCAGGATGGGCCCGAATTGGGGATCTCTGTTCATTCCGAGGATAACCTCTTTGCCGGGGGGAACCATTCTTTCCACAATGACTCCTAAAATCCCAGCATCCGGCTTCCTTTTCCTTACGTTTTGAATGATCGTTTTGTATGCCGCACGGACTTCTTTCTTGTTTTTGATATTGATTAAAACGCCGCCAAAGTCAAATTTGTGCAGGATATCGGGAGATACAATTTTCAGCACAACAGGAAAACCGAGTTTTTGTGCGGCCTCTTCGGTCTCCTGCGCATTTCTCGCTATGTGCGATCGAATCACGGGGAACCCATAAGCTTTCAATACATCGTACGCCTCGTGCTCCAACAGACAAGCGCGCCCCTGATCCTGGACAGACTGAATGATCTTTTTTGCATTTGTCTTTTTGACTTGGTATGTTTTGATCCCTGTTTTCGGTCGTGCGAGCCACTCGGTGAAATTCGCCATCACGGAGAGCACTTTTGCCGCAGATTCGGGAAATCTGTAGGCAGGTATGCCATTTGCCTCGAGGATATCGATTCCTTTGGAGACGTCATAAACGCCCAAGTAACAACAGACCATAGGTTTTTTGTGTATCTTTGTCGCATTGACGACAGCCCAGGAAATTTTTTCCACGTCCGTAAACGCAGTCGGTGTGAGGATGACCATAGCGGAATGGATGTCCTTCTGAGATAGAATCTCCATGAGTGTGGCTTCGTATTGTTTGTGCTGTGCCTCAGCGATCAGGTCAACGGGATTATTGATACTAGCAGTCGGGGGGAGGATTTTTGTTAGGGCCTTTATTGTGCTCGGTGAGAATGGGATGACTTTCAATCCATTTTGGATGCAGGCATCCGTTGCAAGTATTCCGGGTCCTCCAGAGTTGGTGATGATCGCTACGTTTTTACCCCCTGGCAGAGGTTGGCTGGAAAAAGCTTTCACGTAATCGAATATCTCTTCCAGTGTATCTCCCCTGAGGACACCACACTGGTCGAAGATGGCGTTGTACACTTTATCTGAACCAGCGAGTGAACCTGTGTGTGACGATGCCGCTTTTGCTCCCAACAGAGTCCGGCCTGCTTTGAGTGCGATGATCGGCTTGGGATTTTTGGGATGTGTGGTGATCTCTCTGGCGATCGACATGAACTCACGGCCATTCACCAGGTCTTCAAGATACATCAGGATAACATCGGTTTTTGGATCCTCTTTGAGGTAGAGAAGCAATTCGTTCTCATTGAGGCCTGCCTTGTTTCCCATACTGATGAATTTGGAAAAGCCGACGTTAGATTCTATGGCGTAATCCAGGACGGCCACACAAAGGGCCCCACTCTGTGACATAAATGCGATATTTCCATCCAAAGGCATCTGTGTGCCGAATGTGGCGTTTAATGAGGTGGAAGGGTCCGCGTTGATCACACCCAGACAGTTGGGGCCAACCAGGGCAATGTTGTAATTTGCAATGATTTTTCTGACTTTGTTCTCGAGTTCGATCCCTTCTCCACCGATCTCCTTAAATCCGGCAGATATGACGATCGCGCCCTTCACGTTCTTTTTGCCGCATTCTTCGAGTATAGATGGGACAAGGTGTGCTGGGACAATGACAATAGCCAAATCAACAATGTCAGGAATTTCGGTGACATTCGGATAGGCCTTGATTCCCAGGATCCCCTTAGCGTTTGGATTTACGGGGTAAACAATACCCTGGAACCGGCTGTCGATGATGTTGGCAAGCAGCGAATATCCCACGCTTCCTGGTTCTCGGGAAGCGCCGATGATTGCGAGGGTTTTGGGATGAAATATCGCATCCAGCTTATCTTTGTTTTTCATGTCGATCCTCTAAAATCATTGGTTTGTCCTCATTATAGATTTCCAATCTTGAAATTGGAATAGAAAAGATTTGAGATGATCATTTGAAGAAAAAGTCCCATCTCAAGAATTCGCACTTTTGAGTATAGAACCAGAGGGGATGATTTGGGCGACACAAAGGAAGATTCCGACCCAACCTAACCCAGCCTTTTGAATCACCGCCGAGGGAACCCACCGAAAGTGGGCGTTGAGGACTGTATGAGCACGAACAGAATATATATGTGTTGCACTCCAAAGACGATGCCTGGGGAGCAGAGTGAAAGATAAACGTGCGCAGATCCGCAAACGCCGAATAATAAAAAAAGGGGCCATCCTCTGATAATTCAATGGGTGGGAGGGAGGCGTTAAAAATCTGACAGGAGCGAAATCATCCCTTCTGGTTCTATACCGAGTCGTGCGCGGCAGCCACAAAATAATCCGGTATTCTGACGTTATATGTGTTGTTATCCAGATTTTTTATGATGGATCTTGTGAATGTGTTAGTTTCAGGCTCTCTCTCCGCGAGGTCCACGACCTCGCCGTCGACCTTGTTTCCTTCTTGGTCAGTGATGAGTTTGACTTTTGGCCTCATCATGAATGCAGGGTCCTCACTCGTCTCAAATATGATTCCTATTTCGCCTGTATTCAGGAGAACCAATGTTCCGACAGGGCATGCGCCTATCGTGTTGACAAACACCTTGAGGATGAGCGGATCGAACTCTTCTCCGCTCTTTTCCAGCATCATGTTCAGTGCCTCATCGCGAGAAAAATCTTTTTTTCTGTATGGCCTTTTGGTCGTGATCGCATCGAAGACATCAGCGACCTTTACGATCTTACTGAAAAAATTGATGTTTTTCTTTTTAGTGTAAGTGGGGTATCCGCCTCGGCCTTCTTGAGCATGGTGTTCCATGGCGACATTGATGGCCCGGAGAGGCATATTGCCCGTTGTTTTCATCTGGATGAGTTTCTCTGCACCATATTGTGGATGCTGCTCGATAATCTCTCTTTCTTTTTCGTCCAGTTTTCCCGGTTTGAGAAGGATCTCTTTCGGGATGTCCAGTTTCCCATAATCATGGAAAAAAGCGCTGATCCCGAGGTCCATGAGCTCGTTCCTGTCCAATCCCAATCTTTTCCCCAATGAGATAGAGAGGAGGCAGACGTTCACCGAATGATTCAACGTGTATTCGTCGAAGTTTTTGATCGTTGTTAGACCGTGAATAAAAGTTTCGTTATCGGCAATGTTGTTGAACAGGGCCTGCATCAGCCTTCGGGTTGTGATTAAAGGTATTCGGTCGTCTTTCTGGTATTTTTCAAAAATCTCCTTCAAATGTGTGATGCTCAGGAAATACATTTTCATGGCATCTTTTTTCTTCGAGCTCGACTGGTCGATCGGAGAGATCTGTTCCATAACAATGTGTTCGATCCCCGCAGCGAGGCATTTTTCGCGAAATCGCTCGAGAGGCTTATCGGCTTTTTCGGATTTTCCCGCAAAGAGGATAACGAAATTTTTTAGCTCTTCTCCCGTCAGTCCAGGAGAGAATGTGAGAATGCCGATCTCTCTCTCGTTGAATTCTTCGATCATATATTTGAGGAGGAAGTAACTGGAAAAACCGAACTTGAGTTTGCTGTCGTTAAAAAAAAGTGTATTTTGTGAGATCTTGAAGGTGGCTTCTCCATCCTCTTGGATGGGCGTTTGGATCATGTTATCGAGCAGTTTTATTTGGCGTACAAAAATGAGATTGTTGGGCTCGTAGATCTTTGAGATCCGGGCAGCCCAGTTGAATCGGAAGAGCAGGTCTACAGCGTCTTTATTCGTTTTCAACTCTCTATCTTTTGTTTTTTCCTGTGGTTTGCTTTTGGGAGTGTCGTTCATTCTTTCACTCCCGGATTTAACGTACGATTTGACAGTCTCTGGAGGGAATCCTTACAGGCTTTTTTGATGATTTTGTTGTGAAGACGGGTTCCTTCTTCCAAAATTTTGGCACTCTCCTGTGTTCCCATCCTTTCCAGTGATGATACGGCTTGGAGGCTTATCTCTTTCATTTTCGTTCCTGCAAAAATCCCCGGCTTTTTGAGAAAGGTCCGCAAGATCGACCTTGATTCCTCTGTGTGAGTTCTTCCCAGGAGTTCGATGAACGCTCGTATTTCTTCTGTGTTTTTTTTCCTGAAGTTCTTATCTTTTACGGTGTCGATAATGTGTGTTGCTACAGAATCGTCCCTGACATACACAAGATTCTGAGCGGCTAAAACGCGAATTTCCTCCTCATTATCTTTGAGAAAGGCCATCAAGATTCGGTCGGCTGTCTCGTCGCTGTGTTTTCCGAGGGCCCTGATCGCTTCGAATTTGATAGATCTATTTTTGTAATTGATGAATGCAGAGAGGTGCTGAATAGCCCTTCGATCATCTGAATCGCTCAAGACTGAAATAATGGCCTTGGTGATACCAGGCCTGTCGTCCTGTGCGATCCGGATAAGCGTCAGCATGTCTTCAGTTCCTAACTCTTTTAAAATTTTTATCATATCATTACGGATTTGTGGACTATTCTCAAGGTCATAGAGCTGACTGATAACGGGAATGCTCACAGGCCCGAGAATCCGGAGGTACTCCAGCAGGGCTCTTGCGTCCGATATGTCCTCTTCCTGGACATTCTTCTGCAGACGAGCAATAGCTTCATCATTCTTGATCCTTTCAAGAAAAGAATCCATCCCATTTACTCTTTGGTCTGATCTGGCGGTCAGGCTATTCTTCAATTCGAGAGCCAGATACAATAATTCCGTGGCGCGGGAATAATTTCCCTTTTCAATGAGCTCATCATGGCATTGGCCAAGAGCCCTGATCGTCTCTGCGAATGGTTCTTCTCGTTTCTCGAGATAAAGCATCTCCATGATAAGGGCGATGAGTTCATCTTCAGCCGTTATCCGGCGATTGGAGTCGAGCATTTCATCCAGTGCCTCAATTTCCTCATCACTCAATGAGTGACTGAAGGCCGTGATGTCTTCCTCTGTGATCTCCGCGGATGCTTCTCCGGTCCTGCCATTTGAATCAGGGGCAGCGGTGTCGGAACCAGTGATCCGAGCGAGCGCTTCTTTATCGACTGGAGTAAGCTCGATTTTACCCGTAGTCAATGAGGCTGGATCCACCCGGTATTCTAAGGGCTCCATCCCTACACCGATTTTTGATTCGAGAAATTCATCTGAAGCCGCATAACGAATGTTTGTGAAATCCTTTTCCCAAAGAGAGATGACGATATCGCTTTCCTCAGCTGGGAGAGCAGACTCATGCTTTATGATGTCGAGAAAATTCACGAATTCCTCTTTGCCCAAACCCTTGTAGAAAAACAGAGCTTGAACGCCGTCCTTAAAAAAGAGGAAAGGCAGGCTTTTTTTGATCTGATCGTCCGTATAAATGGATTTTTCTTGGAATGTGAATTCAAATTCCTTGACACCGATTTCAAGTTTCCAGTGCTTTTCGAGATAATCGTTCATTTTGCCATAGAGTTCGTCGGCAAATTTTTGGATGTTAGAGTGATCTGATGCGAATATTTTCATCTGGGAAGAAGTTTTTGCTAGGAGCTGGACGATCTCTCTGACCTTTTTTGTTTTCCTGATATCGGCCCCAAGGTCCTCTTTTTTTTCAGTTTTGGAGGGGCTGATCATTTCTTTTGCTTCGTCATTCAACATACTTCTCCCATTATTAATAAATATTAGTCGTACGTATTAGTGTTTTATATAATTTTTGAATATTATTTTTGGGTATATGCTACATTTTTTTATATTTTCAAGCAAGGTTTGCGAGTGACCTGTCCATTGGGATGTGCTGCTGCTTGTTTCGTTGAAAAACCTGTGCTATATTCACCGTGATATTTTGGCTTCTTCCATTGGGCGTATTCAA
>JBATYS010000389.1:0-1707 GCA_049674205.1 Candidatus Aminicenantaceae bacterium | reverse complement strand
ATCTGTCGGGAAAAGCTCAATCCGATTCCTGAACCCCCATCTTTTGTAGAGAAGAAGGGGATGAATATCTTATCCAGATTCTCCTTGGAAATTCCTGGCCCGTTATCTTTGATCTGGATGCGGATCCTCCCTCTGTCATCAAGGCGTACATCCAGCCGAATCTGAGGATCCTGTCTTTGATCGAGGGCCTGGAGTGCGTTCAAAAGAAGGTTGATCAACACCTGTTCGATGAGTTCTGGGTCTGCTGTCATCTCCAGGCTTTTTGGCTCCACCATTGCCTTGAAGTCAATGCCTTTCTCTTCAATGTTCTTCTGCATCAGCTTCTCCACCCGTTCAAAGAGTTCGTGTAACGGGAAAATTTGAAAATTTGGCTGTGGAATGAGCGTAAGGTTCCTGTATGCATCGACGAAGTGGAGCAGTCCTTGACTTCTTTTTTGTATAGTTTTGATCGCTTGGCGCATATCATCCAGAGTCTCTTGATCGGATTCAGAGTCTGAAAAGAAGTTAGAGAAGTCTTCCCCCATCAACTCTGTCATGGTTGAGGCTAGTGAGGATATCGGCGTAATGGAATTCATGATCTCATGCGTGAGGACGCGAATGAGTTTTTGCCAGGCCTCGAGCTCTGTTTTTTCCAGCTCGCTTTGGATATTCTGGATTGAAACCAGGGATATGTCCTGGCCTCCGAGCTTAAATTCCGTAGCATACAGGGCCAAGTAAAGGAGCTCCCCGTTGTCATAGACTTTGACCAGAGCTTTTTCTTTCGACCGGAGATGGAGCAGTTTTTCAACAAGGGGTTTGCTGAACTCTTCCAAGCTCTTTACATTCTTGAGCCTTGGGACTTTGAGAAGCCGTTTTGCAGCAGTGTTGATGAGCTCGACATCACCATTCCTATGGAGTGCGATGAGTCCGACGCCGATGTGTTGAACGACCGTCTGGAGGTAATGATAATGCTGCTCTTTCTCTGACCTTGCTTTCCGGAAAGCATCGCAGACGTCGTTGAATGCCGTCCTCAACTCAGAGAAAGATTTTCCGCGTCCGTCATGTTTGAAAGTTTGGGAAAAATCTTCGTACTTTATAGTCTCAAAAAATCGAGAGAGATCCCTGTTTGTCGTTTCGACATAGCGGATCAACGAGTAGATCAGGTAAATGACCAGAACCGCTGTGATAAACAGGGCTGCAAATAGTTCAGTCCGGAATAATAGGAAGAAAAACAGGCATAAAAACAGACTCAGTAAAAGAATCCGAGTGGTTACATTTATTCGAAAACGTCTATAGACCATATTTTTCTAACCTGCGATAGAGAGATGTCCGGGATAGACCCAGTTCTTTGGAGGCTTGGCTGATGTTACCGCCCTGTCGGCTCAGAACTCTTCGAATAGTCGCTTTTTCCACTTCTTCAAGATTGAAGGTATCGAACACGAGCCCCTCGTCTTTCGATTCCTGGGAAGTAAAGAAAAAATCCGAGGGCTGAAGCACCGTTGTTTCACTCATGATAACAGCCCTTTCGATAGCGTGTTGAAGTTCTCGGACATTGCCAGGCCAGTGATATTTTTCCAGTTTTTTTATTGTTCCTGCGCTCATCCTCTTCTGGGACTTATGGTATTTTTTTGAATAGATCTTTAAAAAGTGATCTACCAGAAGAGAGATATCCTCCGAACGTTCGCGCAAGGCCGGTATTTGAATTTCAACAGTGTTGATCCTGTAGAG
>JBATYS010000388.1:0-1920 GCA_049674205.1 Candidatus Aminicenantaceae bacterium | reverse complement strand
TTCGGGAATGGTGCAGCCATGAGGGTTGCCCCTATAGGACTTGTATACCACGATTCATTGGATCTCTATGAAAAAGCAAATCTCGCGGCATCAGTCACGCATGCCCATCCTGTTGGTATCGACGGCTCAGCTATCCAGGCTAAGGCTGTGGCACTTGCGGTGGACCTAGATCCCGAAAACGAATTCTCCCCTGATGAATTTTTAAACGGTCTTATTGATTTTACACGGACCCCACAAATGAAGAGCCGACTCCTCCTGGTCCAAAGATTAATCGCTGAGAATGTATCTCCAGTGTGGGCCGCACAGCAGATCGGCCGGTCGGTCTCTGCTCACGAATCAGTTCCCTTTTCGATCTATTCTTTTCTCCTTTACCCCCGATCGTTTGAAAACTGCCTCTTTTGTTCCATCCTGAACGGGGGTGACAGGGACACACTCGGAGCCATGGCCGGTGCTATCTCAGGCGCTTATCTTGGAGTCGAAGCCCTCCCCCAAACCTGGCTCCAAAAGCTCGAAAATAGAGCTTTTATCCAAGGGCTAGCTCTCAAGTTGATGGAACTCAGGGCAGGGGATTCCATCACTTAGATTTTTTATTTAACTCATTCAATTTCTCGATGGCGTTCGTGTTTTTTGGGTCCATTTCCAGAGATTTAGTATAGAACTTTATGGCTTTATCCGTTTCCCCATTCTCCATATAAGCTTCAGCCAAACTGTCATAGCCATTAGCATACTTTGGATACATTTCGATATTTAACTTAAAAATTTCAATGGCACCCTCTGGATCTTTTTTTCTCTGTAAAACCATATAACCCACTGTATTCAATTCTCTCGGCTGAAAAATGTAATCCTTGGGAGAGTTAGTCTTGAGTTCACGGTATTGGGCGATGGCTGCTTTTACACCTTTATCCCTGATGGTCTTTCCGATCACGTCTGCGATGGATCTTTTGGGCAGGTTGTAAGGCTTATCATACAGGATGTTTATGATCCCATCGCTCATCGCACCAAGCGCAGTCCCTCCTGTGTTGTTCAACAGAACAACCAGATCCCTATCTTCAACCAGGCGATCGATCAATGTGTTAAATCCGTTGATCCCTCCCCCATGGGCGATCCGCTTCACCTTGTCTTTGGATTTGGGAAAGGATTTTTCGCCCACCATCCACCCGTAGGCATAATACATCCCTCCCGCAGATATGTGAGGTTTGAACATGAGCTCTTTCAATTCGTTTGACAGGAGCTTATCCGTGTAGAGGACTTGATCCCACAAATAGAGGTCTTCCACTGTCGAATACAGGGAGCCGGCTGCATAGGGTTGAGACATATCCAGGTAGGGAGAGTTGACATATTCTCCAACTCTCTTTTCATACCCCGCAGCCCGATTGGGGATGAGTGTGTCATGATGGTCATATCCCGTATTCTTCATCCCTACAGGATCCAAGATCTTTTCCCTTAAAATATCCTCATATATTTGTCCTGTGACCTCTTCAATAATGGCACCCAAAAGAAAATATCCGGAATTGTTATAGACAAATTTGGAGCCGGGCTCGAACTCCAAATCTCCGCTGCAATAGGTCTTTATGAATTCATCGACAGGGTATGGATCACGGCTGATATCTTCAATAAAGCGAGGCAAATCCGTGTAACTGGGAATACCGGATGTGTGTGTCAATAAATGGTGGACTGTCACTGAGTCTCCAGTGTCCTTCCGGTAGTATGACAAATAATCGGATAGCTTCCCATCCAGGTCGATCTTTCCATCCTGCACCAGTTGAAGGATCAACATGGATGTGAACTGTTTGGTGATCGAACCGAGTCTGAATTTCGTATCCGGCTTATTGGGGATATTCCATTCCATGTTGGCAAGGCCATACCCTTTTTTAAAAATGACTTTCCCTTCTTCAGCGACCAGCACAGTACCGTTAAACT
>JBATYS010000387.1:0-4910 GCA_049674205.1 Candidatus Aminicenantaceae bacterium | reverse complement strand
AATCCAGAGGAGCCAGATTACAACATTCATCCCTATCTTCAGGGGGCTATCAATTCCCTTCTCATCCCAAAAAGATACGAGCTAGAAGTGAGTGTTTCGGCTTCTGTCCCAGCCGGAAGTTCTATCGGTACGTCTGCCGCTGTGTGTGTGGCACTGATCGGTGCGGTCGCGGCTCTCTCGCCACAAACCCGTTCTACCGATGAGATCGTATCTTTAGCCCACCGTGTGGAATCAGAAAAACTTGGATTGCAGAGTGGGATCCAGGATCAGATCTGTGCCGCTTATGGGGGTGTTTGTTTTATTCACATGCCGAGTTATCCTGAAGCTAAAGTCACGCGGTTATTCCTTCCCATGGGCTTGAGAGATGAGCTCAATCAAAGGTTGAGCTTGATATTCCTTGGAAAAGCTCATCGTTCATCCGATATCCACGAAGATGTGATCTCCACCCTCGAAAGAGGTGGCACTCAATTTAAAGAGATCATTAAAATGAGAGATCTGGCAGAGAAGGCGAGGGACTGTTTAAAAAAAGGTGATTTGACCAGTTACGGAAGGATAATGGTGCAGAATAACGAATGTCAGCGCTCCCTCCATCCAGGACTCGTGTCTGAGGAAGCTGATTCAGTGATTGAAATTGCAAAAAAATACAGTGCTGCAGGATGGAAGGTCAACGGAGCTGGTGGAAAAGGAGGATCTTTGGCCATCCTTGGGAACCGCAGTTACCACAACAGAGAAACCATGCTTCGTGAGATCGATGCGATTGGCGGAGGTATCAAATCAATCCGTTTTTCCCTCTCATCTTCCGGCCTCACCGTAACCTCCGAATAAAAAGGTGACAGTCCCCTTTTCTCTTCACCCCTGGAAAAAGGTGACAGTCCCCTTTTAAATAGGATGAAAGGCGATATTCAGCAGGTCTGCAGCCTCATTTAGCTTTTTGTCTTTAGTCCACAAGAGAGTCGCTGAAAGCAAAGCGGAGGCGAGAAGATGGACGTCGACATAGTCTAGGTCGATTCCCATGAGCTGGTTTGTTTCAATAAAGCGCAGGATCTCTTCGTGGCTTGCTTTTGTAGCCGCGGGAAGGGCTTCAAGAAGCGACAGGATCTCGTCTCGATTTTTCAAATTACCGCATGCAAGATCGCCGATGACAAAGGGATGACAGACGATCTGCCCTTCCATCAACAATGACTTATGAGGGGGATTTTTATCTCGAAAATGCGAGACCCAAATGGAGGTGTCGGCAAGAACCATATCTAATTCTAACTTTTCCTGATACTCCTGTTGCTCCTAACTCGAAGAAATTTTTCAGTACCCTCTAATCGCGCCAGTCTCTTGCTGCTCTCCAGCGAAATAAGAGCTTCGAGTCCTCGCCGGACCAACGATGTTTTTTCATTGATTCCCGTCAGTTGAGAGGCCTTATCCAGGAGGTTGTCATCGATGTTTAGTGTTGTCCTCATATGCATATATATGCATGAACAATACATACATGTCAAGGGAAATATATAAAAATATTAAAAAAAAATATTACACCGGATTTTATACTCTGAGTAATAAAAAAAAAGCGTTGCTGTATACTGTTGCAACCGGGAATTATGAGAGGGGAAAAGTACGTTTCTGTTCCACTCTGAGGGAGAAGAAACACGTGCAGCTGTCAGGAGATGTTTTGAAGAAGCGGGGAAGGGAGGTGGTTATATCCTGGCTCCCTCGGATCATTTTTTCGAGGCAGATATCGACCTTCTCAACGCATTCGCAGATGAAGCCAAAAAGTGCGTCTACTAGGCAGCCCTTATGAATCTAGTAGTAGTATTTGAGCCCGACTACCACGCCCAAATGACTTAGGTTTGTGTCGAATTGTCCTGTGGCTCCCGTTAAGAATGAAGTCTCAACGACAGTTTTTCTGTAGAGGTAATAACCCTCAAAATATATGGCTAACTGTTCAGTGACATTGTATGTGGCTCCAAGACCGCCCTGAAATCCGAGGCCATCTTTAGGACTTTGTCTTGTAATTATTGCGTCTTCCTCAGTTTCTCGTGCGCTTGTTTTGAAACTCGCAAATACAAAACAGGCTCCTCCAAATACGTAGGGAGAAAAGTTCGAATTCGGATTAAAGAAATACTGAAAGTTCGCGACGATGGGAGTGAGGGTGAGATTCCCAGCCAAAAACTTTCCCTCTTCTGGATCAACAGAAAATCTTCCATATTTGAATTCAAGCGAAAACACGACATTCTGAGTGAGCATAAAGGTCGTCCCCAGGCCGGACCCATAACCGGTTTTGATCTGGTTCTCAGATGGAATATATGCTGTCAGGCCAAAGAAAAAAGTGTTTCCTGGGCCATAGGAAAAGCCATAAGCCGAAAGGATAAGAAGACATACGCTGAGTGTAAAAAATTTACCGCATTTATTCATGGAACCTCCTGTCGTTCTAGAAAAATTATCTACTATTTATATTTTACATATCTCAGAATTGAAATCAATCCTTAAGGGGCTCTCTGATTGACATCCCCATCTGCCTGTGATAAAAACGGAGTCTTGGTACAGAAGGATCGGATGAGTTTGATTTGATTTTTAAATATTCACTTATAAGATAAGGAGGCTTTATGAAGAAATATGCAGTGGCTTTAATCGTTTTTTTTCTTTTTACAACCGTCCTTGTGCACGCGGATGTCTACATCCAACAGAAGACACACACCGACGCGTTCGAAGTGATGGGCCAATCTCAGCCCGCCAAGGATGTCATCAATCACATGTGGCTGGCAGAAAACAAGATGGCGAGCTTGAGCGAGGACCAATCTTTTATCATCGATCTGGACAACAATGTGGTCTTCTGGATCAACAGCCAGAAAAAGACTTATATAGAGATGGAATTGCCCCTGGATATTTCCAAGTATCTTCCGGAGCAAGCGGCGGATATGATGGCCAACATGAATATCAGTGTAGTCGTCCAACCCACTGGTGCTACTGAGGCGATCGCAGGGAAGACATGCGAAAAGTATGACGTGACCATGACCATCATGATGATGATGACCATGGAGATGAAGATGAAGATATGGGCCACGGAAGATGTGCCGTTCGACTGGAAGAAGTTTCAGTACAAAATGATCCAGATGTTCAGCCCGACCATGCCTCTCGGGGAAGAGGCCTTGAATGCTTTCAAACAGATCAAAGGATGGCAGATGCGGTCTGAGATGACCATGAACATGATGGGCACAGACATGAAGACCGTGCAGGAGGTCATGGAGATCACCAAGAAAGATGCACCGGCCGGAACCTACACCGTTCCCGAAGGATATACAAAGCAGGATAAGTTTTCGTTAGAGGATATGCAGCGTCGTTAGACACCTTCTTCAGACAGAACATAAGCAAACACAGCTATGGCGATCGCGCCAAGCTCCAACTCTCTGGGATTAACTGTTTCGACGACATCCTTTCCTGAATGATGGACATCGAAATACCGTTGGGAATCGGGCACAAGACCTATGAGCAGCGTTCCCTGTTGACCCAGAGGGGCGATATCGACACCACCTCCACCCGGCCGGAGCCAGAACAGTCCTATCGATTGGAAAAGGTATTCCCACTTCTTGAATTTTTCAGCAGTTTGGGTGTCGCCGACACCGAATCCCAGGGGGAGAAAACCCCCTCGGTCAGATTCGATAGCAGCCAGATGTGTTTCCCCTTGCCTTTTCTCTGATATGGAGTAGTCGCGGCCGCCGGAACCCCCAAATTCCTCATTCATGAACATCACGGCCCTGATCGTCCGTTTCGGTTTCAGGTCCAGCTCTTTGATCAGACGAAGCGCCTCCAGAGAGTGCGCACATCCTGCGGCGTCGTCGTGCGCTCCAGGACTCAAATCCCAGCTGTCAAGATGACCGCCTACTACAATGATCTCGTCTGGCAATTCACTTCCTGTAATGTCGCCGACGACATTGTGTGAGACCACGGGTTCGAGTTCTGCACAAGAGAGTTTCATCCCAAATTTTGTAGAGGGATCCTTTTTGAGGAGTCCGGAGAGGAGGTCTGCGCCTCGTGTGCTGATACAAGCCGCTGGGATTTTTGTGACTTGGGGGTCGTATTGCATCAAACCCGTATGGGGATAGTCGTCAGCCCGCATTGTCAGAGACCTCACAAGAGCGCCCACTGCGCCGTGCTTGGCCGCTTCTTTGGCCCCTCTGACTCTCTGAATGGCTGTCCCAGCATACGCTTGAAATGTGTTGGGCAGCGTGGGATCCATAGGCCTGTTAAAAAAGATGATCTTTCCTTTTGCTGAATCGCCAAGTCTGCTAAGCTCACTAAAGGATTTGACCTCAACAACATGTGCTGATATTCCTTCAGGGGGAGTTGCTATGCTTCCACCGATGGCTGCGATCGGTACAGACACTGTTCCCGATCCTGCAGAAGTGATCCATCCTTCTTCCTGCTCTCCACGCACCCAATGCGGAACTTCTGCTGGCTCCAGGTGGACATTGTCCAAGCCCATGTCATCCATGAGCTGCCGTGTCAGTTCAACGGCCGCTTCAGCCTGCGGTGACCCGGTCAGCCGGGGGCCTACACTCGTGATTTTTTTCACTAGAACGAAAGCATGCTGCTCACTCATTCCTTTCCGGTATATCTGTCGCGCGGTTTTGAGGTAGGGCTTATCTTCGGAACCACTTCTCCCATACAGCAGGATTGTGCTGAAGATCGAGAAGATAGCTAAAAAAGATAAGGAGAAGAACGTGTGAAGTTTATTCTTTTGCAGAAATGACATCGGTCCTGCCGTCATTATACGTCATGGTCTCCCCTCCGTCTAACTGAAAAAAATAGGGGACTGTCACCTATTTCCAGGGGTGAAGAAAAGAGGGGACTGTCACCCATTTTTCAAGGGTGCGTTCCCCGAACGGACCGTTTAGGAAACGGTCCCTACAATAAATGGGATCGTC
>JBATYS010000386.1:0-1641 GCA_049674205.1 Candidatus Aminicenantaceae bacterium | reverse complement strand
TGGATGGCGAATACGTCGACAGCGTCCCGGTCAAACCGCTCCGACCAGAGATGGAAGCCGTCCTCGACATTGATAAGCTGAGCTGTGATCCGCAATCGATTGCCAGCTTTTCGAATACTTCCTTCTAGGACAGTCTTGACATTCAGCTTTTCTCCCATTTCTCGAATATCCTTTTTTTCCCCCTTGAATGCAAAGGCCGAAGTCCGAGCGACAACTCGCAGATCCTGGAGGTGCGAGAGAGCATTGATCAATTCTTCAGCGATGCCATCACAAAAATACTCCTGGTCTTTTTGTGGACTCATGTCTGTAAAGGGGAGGACGGCGATGGACGGAGCTTGTTTTTGGGGAGGCAGAGATGGCGATGTGACGATATCCTGAAGATCCACAGTCTTGAGTTCTTCGATCAGGCTTCCTGCGTTGAAATAACGGTTCCGAGGGTCTTTCTGGAGGCACTTCCACAGGATCTTTTCGAGCTTGGCCGGTATATCTTGTCTCAAAGCCGCGATGGGTTGTGGATCCCCATGGACAATGGCCTGGAATACTGCCTGCTCATGTCCTCCCTGGAAAGGGCCCTGGCCGGCCAGCATTTCAAAGAGCAAACATCCAAAAGACCAGATATCAGTGCGAAAATCGATCTTTTTGCCAAGTGCCTGCTCAGGTGACATGAAGGCGACTGTCCCCATCACGGTGGACGTTTTTGTGAGATCTCCGGAGCTCTCCAGTTTGGCCAACCCAAAATCCATGATCTTGACTTGGCCTTTATCGGTGAGCATAATGTTGGCCGGCTTGATGTCGCGGTGGATGATCCCTTTGCGATGCGCCTCCTCCAGCCCTTCGGCAACCTGAATGGCGACATCCATGGCTTCTTCGATTTTGAACGGTTCTTGGACAATCCTTTCTTTAAGATTCTTTCCATCGATAAAGGCCATGGCGATATAAACCTGGCCTTCCTGTTCCTCGACCTCATAGACCGTGCAGATGCTCGGATGGTCCAGAGCAGCGGCGGCCTGTGCCTCCCGGATAAACCGCTCCCGGACTTCCGGGGAGTGCATAAATTCGGGCGGCAAGAACTTCAAAGCTACAAGCCGTTTGAGCTTTGTGTCTTCGGCCTTTAGTACTACTCCCATTCCACCCCGGCCGATCTCGCCGATGATTCGATATTTATTCGCGAAAAGGATTCCCACTTTCGACGCCTGAAAATGTGCGGATATAGTTTTTGTGAATGCGTCTGGTTTTTCTGGTTTCAAAAAAGCCGCACAGCTCCCGCAAAACCGGGAGGTGTCCGGATTGTCAGAACTGCACTGGGGACATTTCATGGGGGTTCACCAATCTCATCAATAATATGTCAAACAGGAATAAAACACAATATCGTCCTTTTGTTTGGTTGACTTGTGTTGACTGAAGTTTGAGGTTATTCTTTTTTGGGTTTTTTACCCGTGTTTTTCCACTCTTTTATGCTCTTTCCCATATTTTCGAGCACGGGTTTGACCGAAGCGCCCCATTTTTTCATTCGCTTGGATAAGTCACCGCTCGGCCCTTTGAAGACGCTGCTCAACTCTCTCAGCTTAGTACTGAGTTCTTCAAGGGAGGGCTCGACAGCCTTGTCAAAACCAGTGAATTTTTCTTCCGCTTTGTCGATAT
>JBATYS010000385.1:0-2021 GCA_049674205.1 Candidatus Aminicenantaceae bacterium | reverse complement strand
TTGACTTTTTTTAAGAGGGAGCCCTCGGTTTTTACGCCGTTGGCATAACGAAAAAGTGTAGAGGATGTTTCGGGATTACATAAGAGATATATGCTCTCCTTTTTTGCTTCGAGATTTCGATATCTTTGATTTTGTTATTGCCAACTGACTTTATAGAGCTTCACTACAGGAAATCCCTCTTCTGTTTCCTCTACGGTGAGCAGTCTACCGCCAATCCATCTCTTAATAAACGCGTTTATCGGTATTTTGGCGATGTATCTCCCTTCAGGATCGAATACATCATAGTAGTAACCTCTGTTATCTTTTGTCCTTTCCCAGGTTCTGGCAAATATCCGTCCTTCCTCATCGATGGTGAAATAATAAAATCCTTTGTGATGTTTGGCTATTGTGTACAATTTCTTTACCCGGTCAGAGAGGCTGTCGATATCATCTTGTGAAACGTCGTCAGGATCATACTCCTTTTTTATTCTTTTGATGATTTTTCCTTCCGGATTGATCACAGCAAATTCATAATTCCGCGTATCTCCAATAATAACATTGTCTTCCTTAGTACGCTGCCAGTAGGTATCGGGTCCGAAAGTGTACTGCCGTCCTTCAATACTCTTCATCAAATCCTCGGTGATGTCCAGGGAGAATATAGTGAACACTGGCTCCAGCTCTTCATTGAATCGTTTTATCGCATATGTGACGTTTCTCTCTCTATCTTCATCCTGAGAATACTCCATTATGTCCGCAACAATGTGTCCCTGCGAGTCGATCTTGATTCTTCTAAGCCGTAGTTTATAGGTCGGAATATACCGAAGATAATCTCCTTCTAGCGAGAAAAACATAATCCGGCTGTTTCCGAAATCGACGAACATCAATTCGTTCTGAGGAGTGATCATCATGTTCGAGGGCCGGTCCATCTCTTCCGGCCCGTATCCCTTTTTTCCGAATGTCTTGAGCAGCTTTCCCGTCCGGTCATATTTGCGGATCTCGACCAGTTTAGGGTCGAGCGTGAAGATATTCCAGTCATCATCGATGGCCGTGGAGATGTAATCCGCCTTCTCGGAGAACAGGTATTCCTCTTCCTGGTCTCCGAGACACAATTCCTCTTCCAGCACAAGTTTGCATTTTACTCCGGGAGGAGGTGCCGGTTTTTTAGGGTTGCAAACAACCGGTATCCCCTTCTCTGTTTTGATCTTGATTTCCTGAGGAGCGACTAAAAATGGAACCCAAAGAATAAAGCAAATAACAATAATGACGAGTTTTAATTGATGTGATACCTTCATAATCCCCTCCTTACGCTCCATTCATTATAGCATAAAGAGCGAGCATGTTCTTTTTATGGGAAAGAGCTCGAAAATATCATTAAGTGGCTGAAGTTGTGGTTGATTGTTTTTGTGTTGAAAATGGTGTATGTTCAGGGGTCTAGAAAAACCAAATAAGGAGGATCATTGTGAAAAACTCCGGCAGATTTTTATTATTGATAGCTTTCGGGATTCTAATGCTGGTAACCTTTAATCCGTCAGCAACGCTGCAGCAGGACAAGCGTGTTGTGACGGCCGAGGATTATGCTCGCGCCGAGAAATTCATGAGCTCTCATACGGAGCCACTTGTGTTGGGTGGCATCGTGCAACCCACCTGGATCGATGAGAATTCTTTTTGGTACAGAAACACTATCGCAGAAGGACATGAGTTCATTCTGGTGGATGTTAAGAGGAAACAAAGGAACAGAGCTTTCGACCATGAAAAGCTGGTCCTAGCATTGTCTGAGGCTGTGGGAAAATCGTATGAACCCTTCAAACTGCCGTTTGAGAGTTTTAAGTTCTCCGATGACCGGAATTCTCTGATTTTTACCGTCGATTCTCTCAAATGCACATACAACATACAGAAAAACCAGTGTCTGACGGAAAAGGCAGATGAAAAAATTGAAGACAATATGATGGTTTCTCCGGATGGCAAACGCGGTGCCTTTATCCGTGAGCACAATCTTTGGATCAGGGATCTTGAGACCAAAAAAGAGACGCAGCTTACAACCG
>JBATYS010000384.1:0-3086 GCA_049674205.1 Candidatus Aminicenantaceae bacterium | reverse complement strand
TCAACTGTCCGACCTTCTCCTCAAGTGTCATCTTTTTCATGGTATTAGCGAACCACTTTGCCTCATCCGATCCAAAAGTCATCCTCGGCTCTAATACTGGTGCAGGGGTCCTAGCGCACTCGAAGGTCATCAACATAATCAAGAAGACAGAAAGACTGATAATAATTCGAGAATATCGCATCATTTATCCAATCTCCTCGTGTTTACACTCATAAAACTTATTAATCGGTCCATTCGGGGAATAGAGCCTACATTATTTAGTCGGGCTAAGTCTCGCACATTCTGAAATCCTGGATTATTCACGATCCAACCCGCCCCACCCTAACATTAAGGTCGCAGAGGCGAGGAAGTTGCCCACGAAGCTGTAGTGATCTACTGCGAGTGGGCTACAACGAAGACTTTGTAGTGAGATTAGCTCGCCCGTAGGGTAAAAAATGTCGATTATAAAAATGGCTTTGAAAATGAAATTGTCAGAATGGTTTGCTGGAAGAATAAAGCAAATTATCGAAATTGATTTCTTTGTAATAAGTATCGACATTTTTTATGAATAATTTAGGTTATTTAATGATATACCGAATTATAAACAACACAGAAAATAGATAGATCACCCAGTGAACGTCCCTTCCTTTTCCCGTGACAATCTTCAGAATGGAATAGGAGATAAATCCGAAGGCGATCCCCTCTGTAATGCTGAAGGTCAAGGGCATGATGATGATGGTCAAATAGGCTGGGATGGCCTCTGTCAGGTCGTCCCATTTGATAAAAATGATGCACTTCATCATCAGATAACCCACAATGATCAGAGGGGGAGCAATAACCGGACGCAGAGTCGTACCGTTGTATTCAAAACTGCCCGCTATCATTTCAGCTAACGGACTGAAGAATAGGGCTACGATAAACAGCAAGGACGTAAAGACATTGGCCAATCCTGTTTTAGCACCATGGGCGATCCCGGAAGCGCTCTCGATGTAGCTCGTCACTGTGGACGTCCCCATAAGCGCTCCTCCGACGGTTCCCACCGCATCCGCAAACATGGCCTGGTTGGCGCGGGGAAGTTTTCCATCCCTGAGAAAACCGGCAGGCGCACTCACACCGATGAGTGTGCCCATCGTGTCAAACAGATCGAGGAAAAAAAAGATAAAAACGACTGTGATCAGTCCCGTTTGAACAGCCCCCAAAATATCCAGCTTTAAAAGTGTCGGCATCACACTGGGAGGAGCAGCAATAATCCCTTGATATTTGACGACCCCCATCGGAATCCCCAAGAGCGCAGTAGAGAGAATCCCTAAGAGGATCGCTCCCCGAACCTTCAAAACGATGAGCGCTGCAGTCAAGACAACTCCAAACAGTGTCAGAAGAGCTGGTTTACTTGTCAAATCGCCGAGCATAACCAGGATATCCGTAGTTCCTGGGACAGGTGGAGGAGCATTGACAACCACACCTCCATACTGAAGTCCTATAAAGGCGATCAGTACGCCGATCCCGACGGCTATCGAATGTTTGAGTGAATCAGGGACCGCAGCAACTAGGCTCTCCCATACTCCCACAAACGAAAGAATTACAAAAATCATCCCTGAAATAAACACAGCACCGAGAGCGACTTGCCAAGAATATCCCAAAATCCCACAGACGATGATGGCAAAAAACACATTGTGTCCCATACCTGGAGCCAAGGCGATGGGGTATTTGGCTAACAATCCCATCAGAAGCGTAGCGACCGCACTGGACACACAGGTAGCAAACATGACAGCCCCTTGGTCCATTCCGGCGGCTGATAGGATCGCTGGTTGGACAAAAATGATGTATGACATGGTCATGAAGGTGGTGATCCCACCCACCATTTCCGTCCGGATGTTGGTGTCGTTTTCCTCAAGCTTAAAGTATCGATTAAGCCAGCCCTTCACAATCTCTCCCTTATTCTTCAAACTGGATCAAGGACAGGATCTCCACATCAGGATGGGTTTTCTTTATAAAATCCACACCGCCCAGGAAGACAAGCTCCACAACAGCCGCAAATCCCACGACTTCACCGCCAACCTCCTTTACGATGTTTATTGCACTCACAGTAGAAGATCCGGTCGCAATGAGGTCATCGATGATGAGGACTCTCTGCCCCTTTTGGATGCTGTCTTTGTGCATCTCGAAGTACTCAACAGCATACTCATTCGGCGCTTTCACGCACACACACTCCCGGGGAAGTTTACCCTTTTTACGGATCATAGCCAATCCAAGGCCTAACTGATGGGCGACCGGCGCAGCAAATAGAAATCCCCGTGATTCTATCCCTGCTATGATCTGCGGCCGTTTTTTCTTTGCCCACGAGGCTAGATCATTAATCACAATGTTGTAAGAAGAGGGGTCCTCCACAATAGGAGTGATGTCTTTGAATCCGATACCCGGTTTTGGAAAATCTTTAACTTCAAGGATTTTTTCTTTGACTTTATCGAGCATAATATCCCCCTTCAATCGATGGATTTAGTAAATACCGTACGCGTGGGAAATGGGATGCCGATCCCAGCTTGATTGAGCGTATTATAAATGACATCTGTCACCTTGACTTTCATGCCAAAAGCCTCTGTGTAATCCTTAACCCACACTCTAGCAATAAAATCCAACGAAAAATCGGACATTTTTAAAAACTGGACGACGGGCTCTGGTTCATCAAGAACACCCTCTGTCTTTTTGAGTGCCTCCAAAACCACCTGTCTGACTTTCTCTGGATCTGATCCATATACTACACCGAACTCCACATTCACCCTGATCGAGAGATCTGGAACAGTGAAGTTCTTGATTCTAGCATTAGCCAGTTGCCCATTGGGAATGTAGATCACTTCATTATCATAGGTTTTTAATTTTGTGCTCCTCAAACCGATATCCAGAATGACACCCATCTCTCCAGATTCGATCTGAACTTTATCCCCCACCTTGAATGTTTTGTCCAGAACCAGCTGAAGACCCCCCATGATGTTGGCAAGGGAATCCTTCACTGCAAAGCCAATGGCAAGTCCGGCAATACCAGCCGTTGCCAGGAGGGGGCTGATGTCGATGTTCCAAGCATCAAAAACAAAAATGAAAGCGAGGATAAT
>JBATYS010000383.1:0-8917 GCA_049674205.1 Candidatus Aminicenantaceae bacterium | reverse complement strand
GTCCCTGGGCTGCCGAAATACACATACGTGACGCGTGTAGTGGCCTCCAAGTTCGATGAGAGTTCGGCCTATGCCACTTTTGACGGCCACCGCAACAATGATTTTAAGCCCTATGTTTTCAGAACTTCGGATTATGGAGAGAGCTGGGCAAATATATCTGCGAAACTCCCCATGGGGAGTATCGTGAATGTTATCAGGGAACATCATAAAAATCCGAATCTCCTGTTTGTGGGAACCGAGAGAGGGGCCTACTTTTCGATCGATAGAGGAGCAGCTTGGATAATGTTCTCGGGAAATTTCCCCATGGTCCCCGTGGATGATATTGCCATCCATCCTCGAGAAAACGACCTGATATTCGGCAGTCACGGCCGCAGCATATGGGTGCTGGATGATATCACACCATTGGAGCAGCTCACCTCCCAGGTGCTGGCAGACGCAGGCCATCTTTTCGACATAAGGCCAGCTGAGACCTTTAACTATTTTTCTCACAAGGGAAATTTGGGTCACAAGGTGTTCGTGGCCCCAAATCCTCCTTTTGGCGCTATGATCAGCTATTATCTTAAAGGGGAAGAGAAGGAGGTGAAGGTTTTTATCAAGAACAGTGCTGGTGAAGTGATCCGGGAGATCGAAGGAAAAAACGAAGCCGGAATAAACCGAGTGACATGGGACCTTCGGTATAATCCTCCGAAAATGGGAGATCTGGGGCAGATGAGCCGCTTCTCCCGGGCTTCCGGACCTTTTGTCCTTCCCGGGGAGTATCAGGTTTTGCTCAAGGTCGCAGATCAAGAAATGGTTAAATCCGTCGAAGTGACTGGCGATCCGCGGATCACCATCGCCTTCGAAGACAGGAAAAACCAGCATGATGCTCTCTACGCTCTCTATCAGCTGATGCCCCTTATCAGTTCGGCCAGTCGTGGCACTGATATAATAAGGAAAGAGATCGGTGTGCTGCAGGGCGAACTCAAAAAAGTTCCGGATATACCCGAATCGGTCACGGAAACCGTGAAAACTGTAGAGGACAGGGTCGGCGACATCCGGAAAAAGTTGCTTGGAGACCCTGGATCGGGTTTTAGCGGCATGCGGGATTCGATCAGGGGAAGATTGCTCATGTTGTATCGTTCCATCGGCGGGTACACGGGAGCGCCCACGAGAAGGCAGCTCCAGCAGATCGACAAAAATTCCGAAGCGCTGAAGGCCCTCGTGCTCGACCTCAACATGATCATTGAGACGGACATCCCCAAACTGAATAAGTTGTTGAATGAGAATGATGTGCCTCGTCTATTTGTGGGAGACCCGATAAAGTTTTAGTTTGGAAATTCTACAAGCAGACGAGGAAGCATCTCCAAAACCGTGATGAACGACGTTCCGAGTGTTTCAATTAGTGATTTCGAAAACGAAATTCCTCTCAGTTTCCCCAGCGAGGAAACTTCTCTCGGTCGTGGGGGCTTCCCTCACATCTCCCCATGGGAGATGTACCATGCTCGCATGGAGCCCTTCACACGGTTTTCTCCACCACATAATTGGAACACTCAATAACGCAGTGTGAATCCTGCCATCACGGATTAGGTGATGCTTATAGCAGACAAGACAGGCTTTACTTAGTAGGGGCGTTTCTTTATAATACGGAAAGATTATCCGAGATAGGAGGCGAAAATGTTGAAAAAGATATCTGCGATAATGCTCGTTTTAGTTCTAATGGGCATTTCTTTTGGCTGTAAAGAGAAAACGCAAGTCAAGGGTATTGAACTCAATGTCACGTTTGCTGAGGAACAGCTTAGCGACCACTTGATTACAGATATGATGATTGGGTGGAAAACAGGCCCGGAATTCCAGAAGATGAATCAAGACCTAAAGGTTTTTGTGCACTTCTGGCACAAGGGGAATCTTCTCTTTCAGGAAGATTATTTCCCCGAACCCCCGACATCTCAGTGGGAGCCAGAGCAGGAATTCGTGCACTCGCACCGCATATATATTCCACAGTTCATCGATGAGTTCGATCCGGATTTTAAGGGTGAAGAGACTCTCCGGCTCGTTGTTGGCTTTTTTTCGCCGTATGACCGGAGCGGAGCGTCCGAACAGAAGGTCATGGAAAAAAAACTTATCGTCGTGCCACCTCCTCTGGATACTCCTGAGATTATCTACGAAGAGGGATGGTACAACCTGGAGATGAATCCCGATGCATTCCTCAAGCAGTGGCAATGGACAGCTAAAGAGGCCAGATGTATCATCGACAACCCTCACAGAGATGCACTTTTAGTCATAAAAGGAGGCGTCAATCTTGAGGTGCTCGAAGATCAGAAGGTCACTTTCAAGATCAATGATCTGATCTTAGATGAGTTTATCCCTGAAGAGAGCCATTTCGAGAAGTCATACAATGTTAAAAAGGAGATGCTCGGTGAGGGGGAGGAATTCTACCTCTCGATCGTTACCGATAAGGTGTTTGTGCCGGCGGAGGTGATGTCCAATGCTGCCGATCAAAGAGAGTTGGGCATCCAAGTGTCTTTTATCTACTTCCGTTAATAAAAGATCTATTTTCATTTTTTTGACTTCAAGTCTTCCAATTCTTTTTTTGCTTTTTCCTCATCATCTCGGGCTTTTTGAAGTTGGAGACCGGTCCGGCTTATCTCGCTCTGTATCATTTCCTTTGGCGTCGTGTTGTCTGTACTGTAGTATTTCATAAATAGACCATTCATCTTAGCGGTGAGCATCTCCACCAGCTTCCCGGCTTTTTCATATTTGACTTGAAGACCTTCGAGGTGTTTTGTTTCGTCAGTCTTCGCTTGTTCAGGGAAATCCGAGTTGGTCGGAGTGATTTTAATCTCTGGCTTTTCTGCCTTTTCAGAGTTATCCTCCTTGGATGCCTGCTGGGAAGGAATACTCACACTCGGTAGTCTTTGGCCTTTCTTAAGGTCTTCATTTGTCACGATTTTTGGCTGCTTTTTGACTTTTTTGAGGTCATCATTGGTAATGACTTTTCCGCTTTTCCCTTTGATCTGGGCCCGTCTTTCTTTCTCTTTTTTTGCCACTTCCACGAGGCTTTGGGAGAGGATCATGGAAGAACATACTAAAAGCATTAAAACAATGCCCAAGATCTTTCTGCTCATTAGCTCCATGATATCGGATTTGAATTAGCGAAGTCAATTGCCTCCGGAGTCAGCTAGCATTTCCAAATCCGTGATGATGTCATCTAGAGTGATCAGATTATATGATATCAAAAACGAACAACGGGAAAGCAGTACGGCTCTAGGTAGGGACCGTTTCCCAAACGGTCCGTTCGGGGAACGGACCCTACAAAGAAAAATACCATGTCCGTCCATCCCTTCTCACGGTTTTTTCCATCACACAATCTGATCACTAAACAACGTCATTGAGTATTCAAGCCATCACGGATTTGGAAATGCTTTGGTGCTATCGTGCAGGCCGCAATAAGCATTACTTATCCAGGGAAGGTGTTAAAGCCGTGCGTACCGAGATCTCCTGTTTATCGGCAGTTATCTCTACAGCGCCGTGTATATCCGTTCGGAAGACCTTTGCACCAAGATCGGAATAACGGGTCAATACGTCTTTGTTCGGAAACCCGTATCTGTTTCCTCTTCCCACAGAGATAACTACAATTTCAGGGGCGACAGCTTCGAGGAATCCCGAAGAACTCGATGAGTCACTTGCATGATGAGGAGACTTCAAAACTTGGCTTCTGAGGGGAGCATTGTGCTCGACGAGCGTCTTTTCTACCTCTTTTCCGATGTCGCCTGTGAGCAGAAAAGAGTTTGAGCCGTATGATATCTGCATGACCAATGAAAAATCGTTGTGCACGCGATCCACAAAAGGATCCCTTTTGGGCGGATGGATGAACCGGATGAGCACATCTTTGATAGTGGTTTGGTTTTCCCTGAACATCCGTTTCCTTGGGATTGTGGTGTCAAGGGTGTTTATAAAGAGCGCGTACGTTTCGTTCTCCAAAACGCTATAGCCTTCCCAGAATTCGCCGATCTTGAAGTTTCTCGCTACAGCTTTGAGGCCGTTTGCATGATCGGGATGCGGGTGGGTGAGGACCAAATAGTGGATCTTTTTGATCCCCTTCCTCCACAAGAATGGAGACACTACGTTTTCGCCGATATCAAACGTATCCTCCGGCACTCCCCCCCCGTCGATCAGCATTTTTGTCGTGCCGGGAAGTTCAACCAGGATGGACTCCCCCTGGCCAACGTCGATAAAGGTGAACTTAAGATTCTTAGAATACGATGGAAAGGGATAAGTGACGATCACAAAAAGAAAGAGGAGAAAACATCCCGAGGTGACCAGCCTCTGTCTTTTGTGTTTGATAGGAAGGAGTAGCAGGCCCAGGAAAAGATAGTATCCGTACACAGTCCACAAATGCGGAGTGGGTGTCCTGAAAGACAATAAGTTTGCCTGATCGTAGAGATGAGAAATGCCGAGCAGCAGATCGATGAGGGAAGATGCAGATTTGGCCAAGATATTTGCCAGAAACGAGCTCAACAATGACAGAGGAAGAAAGAGGTAACCGATGGCCATTATCAATGCCACGAGAGGGATGGCGGCAAAATTGAGAAGGAGGCCTGAAAATGTGACTCGGTTAAAAAAGAAAACGACCACAGGCAAAACTCCCAGTTGTGCTGTGAGCGATAGGGCAAAAATCTCAGTGATCCGTAGCGGAAGCCGGGGCAGTTTTTTAATAACTCTGGGGTAAAAGAGGATGATCGAGAGCGTGGCCGCAAAGGTCAGCTGGAATCCGGGTGCAAAGAGGCTGGAAGGATTGGCAATAAGAAGGAAAAAGGCGCTGAAAGAGAGCGTATTGATGAGGTTGATGTCCCTCCACAGCAGTTTGCCCAAGAGGAAGGCAATTGTCATTATTGTTGCTCTGAGGACAGATGGCCTTCCCTCGACGAGAAGGACATAAAACAGGAGAAAGGCGATGAGCAGGGAATAGGATAAACGTGTCGAGATCCTGATAGCGCGGAAGAGGAAAAAAAGGAGGAAAGAAAAAATGGCAATGTGGGCACCGGATATGGCGAACAGATGGTAGATGCCCGCATCCTGGAGGGAGCGGTTGATGGCATCGGGAATTCTTCCTCTCTCTCCCAAGAGGAGCGCCTCAAAAATCGCTCCTTCAGTGGAAACAGTGTTTTGGTCGGCCCTGAAATGGGCCTCGATCTTTTTTTGGAGGGTCTGTCTGATTATCGATATGATCCGGAGAGGAGAGTATGGTTTTCCAGATTCAAGCTTCTCCAGAAGCAAGGGGCTTTTGGCGAATGCCCTATTGTGAACCCTCTGGATCTCGAGATATCTATCCTGGGGCTGGGGATAGAAATTTTGATACCCTATGGAGGAGGTGAGCTTGGCGGATACTTTGAGCCTGTCATTCACCACCCAGCTGGGGCGGGAGGGGAATTCTGAGGAGTGCGGGATTGTCACTCTGAGATTTCCCCTATGTTTCTCTCTCTCTGTCCCGACCTTGACCTCCTCGACTTTCAGGTAAAGCTGGTCGTTCTCCAGGCCGAGCCCTGGAGATTTGGTGACCGTGCCGATAAAATCTGTGTAGGTGGAGAAATTCATATTGTGGAGTGCGTTTTCGGAATACTCTTTGTGGTTTAGCGTAAAAAGAGCACCTCCGAGGAAGAACGTGATCAACAGGATCGTTATAAAGGTTATGCGATATTTTCCGAGTTTGTAAAACAGCCATCCGCAAAGCAGAAAGATCAGGATGAGCAGGACTTGAATGGGAATGGAGATGGTAAGGAGGGAAAAAAACACAATCCCGATCCCAAGGGCAAGAGCCAGGAACAGAAAAGGAAAGGACATGGATTGTCAGATCAAGATGTGTTTTCGATATGGCTCTGATGTTCGAGACAATCAAAAAGCAGAGAGCACATGACCTTGATGCCTATGGATATACTCCTTTCATCAGGATTAAAAAGGGGACTGTGTAAGGGAGCCATGGATTTTTGTCCAGGCGGTTTTACTCCCAAAAAGAAGAAGAAACCCGGGATTTTCTGGCAGTATGCCGAAAAATCCTCGGCAATCATTTGAGGCTTGATCTCTCCCACATTTCCTTCACCCAAAACCTCATGGAGGGTGGGGATCATGATCTTGGCCAACTGGGGATGATTGTAGACGGGGGGGCCACCCCTTCTGTAGCTGAAGGCATAATCGGCACCGAAGGAAAAAGTGATCCCTTTGACAATATCCTCCATCAATTGCTGGATCTTTGATCGGTTCGTTTCGCTGAGAGTTCTTACTGTTCCTTCCAGCCGGACTTCATCTGCGATGATATTCGAGCGCATTCCGCCCTCGATCTTTCCGACCGAAATGACTGCGGGATCCGTGGCATCGAGGTTTCGGCTCACGATCGTTTGAATGCCTAAAATCACCTGTGCGGCTAGTGTGATGGCGTCTTTGCCTTCGTGGGGTCTTGCTCCATGGGAGCTTTTTCCTTTGATCGTTATTTCAAAATGGTCTGAGCTGGCCATTATCGCTCCCGGGGAGAACTCGATTTTGCCCACATCAAGAGGCATTACATGTAGTCCGAAGATGGCTCTGACTGGGGGGTCGTCCAGGACTCCTTCTTTGATCATAAGACCGGCTCCACCTTCCTCACCCGCAGGCGCTCCTTCTTCTGCAGGTTGAAAAATAAACTTGATGTTTCCACCCAAACGATCTCTGAGCGTGCTCATCACCATGGCCGTTCCCAGTGCTATGCTCATGTGGATATCGTGCCCGCACGCGTGCATGACTCCGGGATTTAAGGATTTATAGAGGACGTTTGTCTGTTCCTGGATGGGCAGGGCATCCATATCCGCGCGGCAGCCCACAGTGATCCCCGGATGGTCTCCCGTAAGGAGGGCCACAACTCCTGTTTTTGCGATTTCCGTCTGGACATCCAGTCCCAAGGACATCAGCTTTGCGGCGATGAGTTTGGACGTTTCAAACTCCCTGTTGCTCAATTCCGGATTCATATGGATGAAACGGCGGGTTTTTAAAATCTCATCCCAGTGCCTCTGGATCTCGAGGTCTATAAACTGAGAGGTTTTTTTGTCAACGGCATGTAAAGCCATGCTCATGGAAAAAAATAGAACTAGGGCCGGGAATTTTTTAAATGTGGATGGCTTGGGCATAGGATAATATTAGAATTGCTCTGACCTAAAGTCAAATACTCTTGAATTTCAGAAATTTAAATTCTCAGTGTGAGTCCCGTAGACGTCCTTAAGAACAGAGGTGATCTCTCCGAGCGTTGCCATGGCTTTCACGGCGTCTAAAAGGGGGGGCATCACATTCTTTTTTGATTCTGCGGTGTCCCTAAGATTGCGGAGGGCTCTCTCCACCAAAACAGCATCCCTAGCTCCTCTCAATGCCTGGAGCTTTGCTCTCTGGTTTTTTTCCAATTCTTCTGGGGGGGAGTAGAGGTCGAATCGAGCCTCATTCTGTTCACTGGAAAAGGCATTGAGCCCCACGATGATCTGCTCCCCGTCCTCGACCTGCCTCTGATGGGCATAGGCGCTATCCTGTACCTCTCTTTGAATGTAGCCTGTCTCGATAGCCTTGAGCATGCCTCCCAGGTCTTCGATCTTTTTCAGGTACTCCAAGACTTTGTTTTCAAGGGCGTTGGTCAAGCTTTCTACGAAATAGGACCCGCCAAGAGGATCTACCGTGTCCGTGACTCCACTTTCGTGAGCGATGATCTGCTGCGTTCGCAGGGCGAGCTGTACGGATTCCTGGCTTGGGAGGGCCAATGCCTCATCTCTTGAGTTAGTGTGAAGGGATTGTGTTCCTCCCAATACGGCAGAAAGCGCCTGGAGCGTGACTCTGACAACATTGTTCTCAGGCTCTTGAGCAACAAGAGTCACGCCGCTCGTCTGTGTGTGAAACCTGAATTTCCAGGATTGCGGATTTTTCGACTTGAATTTTTCCCTCATGATCCTTGCCCACAGACGCCTTGCTGCCCTGAATTTGGCGATCTCCTCAAACACATTGTTGTGCGCTGCGAGAAAGAAGGAGAGACGGGGAGCGAATGCATCCACATCCAGTCCGCTCTGTATAGCCTCCTCGACGTAGGCGATCGCATCGGCCAGGGTGAAAGCCAACTCCTGCACGGCTGTCGCGCCTGCCTCGCGGATGTGGTAGCCGCTGATGCTCATGGTGTTCCATTGGGGAACCTTTTCTTGACAAAAGGCAAGGATATCCACAGCGACCTTCATGGACGGTTGGGGAGGAAAGATATAAGTTCCGCGAGCGATGTATTCTTTGAGAAGATCATTCTGGATGGTGCCAGAAAGCTTTTCCCATGTGATTCCTCTCTGTTCTGCCAAAACGAGATACATAGCCAGCACTATCGCTGCTGTCGCGTTGATCGTCATGGACACCGACACTCTCTCCAGCGGAATGTCTGCAAAAAGAGTTTCCATGTCTTCGAGTGTGTCGATAGCCACACCGACCTTTCCGACTTCTCCCAGGGCTTGAGGATGATCTGAATCCAAACCCAACTGAGTGGGCAGGTCGAAAGCGACGCTCAATCCTGTCTGGCCCTGAGATAGGAGAAAACGATATCGAATGTTTGAATCTTCAGCCGTTCCAAAGCCTGCATACTGTCGCATTGTCCAGAATTTCGACCGGTACATCGTAGGGTATACTCCCCGAACAAAGGGATATTCACCGGGCAGTCCCAGATCTTGATGCAGTTTAAAAGAGCGTAGCTCATCCTCAGTGTAGATTCCTTTTATGCCAATCCCGGATTGAGTCTGGAAGATCTTTTTTCTTTCTTTTGTCATTTGTCAAACTTGGTGTAGACATGCAATCCTGCATAACTTCCTCTGTCACCCAATTCTTCTTCGATCTCTAGCAGGCGGTTGTACTTGGCAACCCTTTCGCTCCGGCTCAAAGATCCGGTCTTGATCTGCCCTGC
>JBATYS010000382.1:0-4508 GCA_049674205.1 Candidatus Aminicenantaceae bacterium | reverse complement strand
TTCGATCCAAGAAATGAGATGAGTTAGATATCTTTTGGAGCGGGTTATGATGGTCCTGTTCGCACGATTTACGATCAAAGTTTGATAGGTGCTCTTACATTTGACGTATTCGTCCAGTATGTGATGGCAGAGAGCAGAACATCGTCCCTGCCTGGGTATGAATTCATGTATGACAGTGCGTTTTGGGTTGTGGGATGCGGCGTAGGCATGAAAATCTAATTCAAATCAGCTGAACTTATCAAAGTATATTTGATCTTCAGGAATACCCTTTTTCAACAACCGGTCCGTGCATGAATCCACCATGTCCGGATTTCCACAGATGTAGACATCATAATCGGCTCCTTCCGGAACGAGGTCTTCAATGAGATCTGTCACCCGGCCTCTCTTGCCCTCCCATTGTGAGCTTTCAGCCTCTCTGGAGAGTGTCGGGATGAAAGTGAATGCGGGCAGTTGCTTTTCCATTTCTTTGAGCTCTTCCACACAGTACATATCCTCTCGAATCCGCGTTCCAAAAAAGAGAGTGGTTTTCCTCTGGATCTGCTCCGATCGGATATGCCGGAGGATCGACAAAATCGGAGCCAACCCTGTTCCGGTCGCGACCAACAGGATATCTCGCTCTGAATCACGAAAGTAAAAGTCTCCAAACGGGCCGCGCATGATCAGCTCTTCCCCTTCTTTGAGGTATTCGTGAACATAGGTCGAGACTAATCCTTTTTCTACCAGGCCGATATAAAGTTCAACCGACTGTGGGCCTTTGGAGGAGGAAGCCATGGAGAAGGCTCTGTATTCCGGCTCCTTCGAGAGCTTGTATTTGGGGATCTCGAGCTGTATGTACTGTCCTGGCTTAAAAGAGATTCCCTCTTCTGGTGACAGGATTCCTAAAGTGACGCCTTTGATGAAGGGAGTCAGGTCAACGATGCGGTCCACCTTGACTTTGAATTCTTCGATCAGGAAAAGTTCTGCGGGCAGCTCGATCACCAGATCGTTTCGCACTTTGACCTGACACGAAAGCCGGACATTCTTAGCCTGCTCTTCTTCTGTGAGATAAGGAGTTTCTGTGGGAAGGATGGGCCCGCCACCTTCGAGGACTTTCACCTTACAGTACGCACACGTGCCCTTACCCCCACATGCTGAGGGAATAAAAATCCCCTCCTCCATCAAGCTGAACAGCAGAGGATTTCCTCCTTCGACGACCAGTTCTTTTTCCCGGTTGATCGAGATGCGGCACTCTCCATAGTTAGCGATAAAAGCGTCTGCTAGCTCGAGCAGCAACGCAAAGAGCGCACCGATCCCGCTGATGATGAGAATACTGAAGATCAACTGCGACATTTTTTCGCTGCCACCTCACTGAACCCGGATCATGCCGCTAAAGGCCAGGAACGCTAATGACAAGAGGCCGGTGATGATCAAAGTGATCGCCGGACCTTCAAGCCCTTTGGGGAGCGTGGCGCTTTTTTGGAGTTTTTCCCGGATAGCACTCACTACCATTATGGCCAGCCACCAGCCGATGCCGCTTCCGGCCCCATACGCTATGGATTGCACGAGATCGTACCCTCTGATGACCATAAAAAGTGAGGCTCCAAAAATGGCACAATTTACAGTAATAAGGGGCAAGAAAATCCCCAAAACAAAATAGAGCGCAGGGAAAAATCGCTCCACCGTCATCTCGACCAATTGAACAAAGGCAGCAATGACCACGATGAAAACAATATAGCGGAAATGCTCGAGGCCAAAAGGCAGCAATATTTTATAGTAGATCCAATTATTGAGAACTGTCGTGGAGGCCATGACAAAAACCACGGCAGCCCCCATACCCATGGCCGATTTCCTCTCTCTTGAGATCGAAAGGAATGGACACAACCCCAGAAAATTGGTCAACAGGATATTATTGGTGAAGATTGCGGCTAAAAACAGTGTCAGTGGATTTATTGGAGTCATCTCTGTCCTTTACGTCCTCTCTTCACTATTTTTTGCATTCGGGAGAAAATATTTCGTTATCCAAGCCAGAATACCCAGAGTAAAAAAGGCTCCGGGCGCCATGATCATGATCGTCCACTGAACAAAGTTTTCTGGCATGACCCGGATGCCCAGTAGAGTTCCAAATCCCAGTGGCTCTCGAATAAAAGCGATAGCGATCAAGACCAGCGAGTAACCCAGACTCATTCCCAGCCCATCGAGAAAGGATGCCAGTGGAGGATTGTTCCTGGCAAAGGCCTCGCAACGCCCCATGATGATACAGTTGGTGATGATGAGCGCCACATACGGTCCCAGAGCTTCACTGATATCGGGCATATGTGCCTTGATCAAGATGTCCACAATGATGACGTACGAAGCGATGATCAATGTCTGAACCATCATGCGGATCCGCATCGGCGTGTACTTTCTCAACAGAGAGACGGTCAGCGAAGACAAACAAACCGTAAAGATCAAACCCGCATCCATCACAAGAGTATTCACCATCAGGTTGGTCACGGCAAGAGTGGAGCATATGCCGAGGACCTGCCGGAGCACGGGATTATCCTTCCACAATCCCGTCAGGAAGATCTCTTTTTTGGATGGCAGATTCGGCATTTATTCCCTCTCCTCTACTGTAGTCCAAAGCTCTTTGAGGAAATAATCCAGCTCGTCGTTCAGGAAGGTCTCAACGGCAGAGCTGGTGTTGGTCGCACCCGTTATGGCATCGAGCTCGTTCGGCGCTCCTGTTGTACCCGCGGGCTTCAAATAGAATATCTTTTGGTCGCCTTCTATCGGAAAAAGGCGAAGGCCGTTGAATTGGCTCGAAAACCAATCTTCTGTGATCCGTCCCCCCAGGCCGGGTGTCTCTGTATGTTTGTAGAAGGCGATTCCAAGGACTTTTGTGGCATCAGGATCCACTCCCACCATGCCTTGAATAGGCCCCCAGAATCCAGGCCCTCCTACCGGAAATGCATATCCCAGGATCGTGTGTCCATCCTCTTCGTACCCCACATACAGAATCCTGTCTCCGACCCTGATGTCTTTGACCCTCTCCATGAACAATCGAGATATTTGATCGTCGGCTGTGTTTTTTTCGGCTGCGATATCCAAAACTTTGAGGATGATCCGCTGAAGTTTTAGAGCCTGGTTCGAAACGATCTTCTTTTCGTTGAGATGCATCACTGCGCTGACGAGTGAGGCAAAGAACAGGGAGATCAAGAACATGTAGACGACCGAACGGAGTTGTTTTATCATGTTTTTGCTTTCTTCCACATCTGAAGATGATGCACGGTTTGGTCCAGGATGGGGACAAAGGCGTTCATGATGAGCACAGAAAACATGACACCTTCCGAGAAATTGGAGAATCCGCGCAAGACTACGATCAACGCACCGGTCATCCCACCATAGATCCACTGGCCTGGTTTGGTCTTTGCTCCGGATACGGGTTCAGTGACCACAAAGAAGCTCCCGAAAAGAAATGACCCTGCGAGAAGCGTCGCGAGTGGTGATGGGATGTTTTCAAAGCCGGTCAATCGTAAGATCCCGCTGCCGAAAATCCCGCCCAATATACATGAAAGGGCAAGTCTCCAAGACGCGGTTTTTTTGGCAATGATAAAGATGCCTCCGATAAGAATGAGCACAGCCGATGTCTCTCCCAATGAGCCGGATGTGTGCCCTAAAAATAGATCTTCCCATGCGACAAGACCCCCCTGCCGCAATCCCACCAGGGGAGTCGCACTGGAAACGGTGTCCAACGGTGCTGACCAGTGGGCAAATCCACCCCAGCCACCCCAAATGGGTTCACTCCACCTGTTGGTCATCTGGAGAGGGAATGTGATGTAGATGAAGCATCGCCCTACCATAGCAGGATTGAACACGTTCTGGCCGAACCCTCCAAACATCATCTTACCGATAGCCACTCCTACAACGATACCGACAATGGCCATCCAGAAAGGAATAGTAGGGGGCAGCGAGAGTGTAAAAATCAATCCTGTGACAAAGACAGCCGATGTCACAGGCTTCCCCTGGGGGTAGGTGAATATGGCTTCGGTGATTATGCCAAAAAAAAGAACCGTTCCCGTCAGGGCTAGAGTTCTCCATCCGAAAAGATAGATGGAAGCAAGGAGCAGCGGCATCAACGCATAACAGACCCGCAGCATGGATTTCTGCCAGAGGATTTTTTTTATAGCCACTTATCGCCCGTCCCAAAATGCAGGCCTGGAATGCGAACGATAGTTTTCAGGAATCCGCCTCACTTCTTGTCTTCCTCAATCTCTATGCCCTCAAACCCGTTTATGCTTATAACACAGGCAAAGCAAACGGTCAAAATATTTACATGTCGGTTACCATTGACGTATAATAAATAATTCTTTTTTTTAATTGGAGACATTTTTTTACTGATTGTATTGAAGGGAATAATACTTATGTTGAAGAAAACATTCATCCTTTTACTCGTTGCTGTTTTGGTCATGAGCGCAGGATATCTGTCTGCGACCGTATTGACCCTTTATAATGTGGGCCCCAAAGCAGCTACTATGGCCGGGGCTTTTGTC
>JBATYS010000381.1:0-4715 GCA_049674205.1 Candidatus Aminicenantaceae bacterium | reverse complement strand
AAAAGAGGATTGACGCTACAGGGGTTGAGTGGCATAAATATCCATGCACATCAATGAAACCGAGAAGTCATTTCTCTCTTTAGACGAGCAAAAATGAGAAACACAAAAATTTTAATCGTTGATTTCGATGAGGATTCTAGCCTTGCTCTTTCCGAATACTTAAAATCAGAGGGCTTTGATGTCAAGACAGCTGGAGATGGCGAGGTAGGACTGGAAAAATGCAAAAGTGAACATCCTGATCTAGTTATTGTGGAACCCATGATCTCCAAGCTCCATGGGTTTGAACTTTGCAGCATTATCTCACATGACTTCAACGGCCAAATTCCCGTTGTCATCCTGACCAAGTTCTATCGTGAGGAACAATTCAAGATCGAGGCCATGAGCGCCTATGGAGCTTCCGCATTCCTGAGCAAGCCATTCAAGGGTCCGGAAATCCTCTCCACGATCAAAGACTTGTTGAAGGAAAAAATTAAAGAGTCCGAGGAAAATGATATGGCAGAAGAAACACAAAATTTGGAGGATTTTTCTGATAAAGCATTGGATAACATAAATGTAGAAGAAAAAATGATTGAGGCAAAACTCCAGCAAGATGATATTGAGAGTGAGGTACTTGAACTCATGCTTCCAACAGAGGCTGTTCCAGAAAAAGAAGAGAAAAGCCCTGATGTCAAAACACATATCGATAAAATGCTCGAGGACACACTCTCGGAATTTGGCTTAAACCTTGATGAGAAAATGCCTCTTAAAACAGAAGAAAAAAGTGCCGCTCCTCCGGAAGAAATAGTTAAAATCGCTGCAAAAGATGATACGGTTGTAGCAAATGCAGCAGTGGCAGAGAAAGAAAGTGTGGAAGAAAAAGAAGTTGAAGAAGAGAAAGTCGAGATTGAAGAAGAAGTGAAGGTTCCGGACCAGGAGGAGTACAAAGAGTCAAAACAGCAAGCTGTTTTGACCTCAATAGCAGAAGAGGAGACTGAAGCCGCAGCACCGGATAAAGAGGATTCGATCTTCAGTGCAATGGCAGAAGAGGAAAAGAAGAAAATTTCTCCACTCTCTGTTTTGAAGAATTCTTTACAATCCTTAAAAAGAATTCCTTTAAAGTTTATCATCCCTATTATCCTCGTCGCCGCTGTTGCGCTGAGCGCTTCATTTATTTTCCGTAAGCCTAAAAGCACAGACTCCACTCCTCAAAACATGACTGCGGCCATTCAACCGGTTAAAAAATTAGGGAACGCTGTACCAGAGGACATCGTCATAGAAAACCCGGATGAGAAAAGACAATCCCAGGTTACCTCTCCCGCACAAGAACCCCCAATACAATCTCCCCAAGAAGAGCCAAAAGAAGAAGAGGGTGAGGTTAAGACAACGGTCAATGAGGTCTTTGCTGTCAAGGACCCCACGCCCCAAGTCCCTGATGTTGAGAGAGTCAACATGGAAGAAGACGTTCTGTCAGAAACAACCGCCAGTTCTCCAGAACTCCTCCTTGCCCAGGAATTGCCAATGAATTCTTCGCTGGATAATCAGGCATCCGTAAATACTCCCTCAGAGGATCCTGCTGATGACCTAACCTCTCTAGGAGGTCCGGGCATCACACCGGAAGAAGAACAATTTGAAGAGGCGTCACAAACAGGTGGCGAGAATCCTCCTGTTGAAGCCGGAGACCTCATTCCGCTCGAAGATGTTGACATCGGGCCCGAAATTGCAAAAAGAGTTGATCCCAAATATCCCAGTGTTGCCTTCCAGCGCGGAGTGGGAGGGAAAGTGTTGATCAATGTCCTGATATCTGAATCCGGAGACGTCATTGAAACAGCATTGATCAAGGGAATCCCCGGTCCCTATGGCTTCAATGAAGATTGCACCAATGCAGTCCGACAGTGGAAATTTGTTCCAGCTTTTAAAAATGGGGTCAAGGTCAAAGTGTGGAAAGCAATTTCTTTCACGTTTAAAAAATCATAAAAGATTAGGTGATAAAATGAAAGTAAACAAAGATCAAGAAGACCTTTACAAAAAAACTATGGAAGCAGCTAAAAAAGAACTCGGAGACATGGATTCTCAAATGGAACAGGAACTCCAGAAGATCAGAGAGAAATTGGCAGAGATGCAGAAATCTAAAAAATACTACAGACAGATCTACGAAGGAGCAGCACACCTTCTTGGTGTCGAAGTCGAGACAGACGGCAATGGAGATGGCGAAGCAATCGATGACGGCACAAAAGCCTCACCACTGATGCAAATTCAGAAGAACAAGAGCTAATATTTTCTGTACTTGTTACGTCTAAGAACACTTTTTTAGTCAGCTTTATCCCATCCATCCTTATCATTCCCTTTCTATAGAGCATCGAACATTTATCGTATCTTTTCCTTAAAAGTGGAAAGAGTCCCAGGTTTCAAATACAGCAAGCACATTCTCTGGCTTGGCTTTGAGACCGAATTCACACTGGGCGATGACACCACCCTTCTCGTAGAGTTCTTCCTTGACTTGACAAACAGCTTGGAAAATTTCTTTCTGAGTTCCGCTGGGAAGGAGGTGCTGCCTGTCGATCTCTCCCCAGAAAGTGATCTTCCCGCGAAAGCGCTCCCCCAATTCCTTCACACCCATGCAGAAGATCTGGCTGTTGATGGCATCGATTCCGATCTCGATAAAATCTGGAAAGACATCCATGATGTAGCCATCGGTATGGAGGAATACATATTTACCGAAATGGCGCGCGATCTCCACATAGTCACGATACATGGGCTTGAAGATCTGTCGAAAAATATCGGGTGATGTGATCAACGACGATTGGGTCCCCCAATCATCCATTAAGGCAATGCCATCGATATCCGTCTGTACCCAGACCTCGATCTCTTTGCAATAATGCGCGTGAATCCATTGCAGAAGCTCAAAAAAATCGGGAGGTTGTTCGACTTGGAGATCGATATTTTTTCCTCGGCGGGCCCAAGAAAGATCCGTTTCACTTGGCAGGATCCCTCTCTGGTAGCACGCATAGAATCCTTCCGCAAGTCCATCGACCCAAATTCTGTTTTTGTCCTTCATGATCATTAACTCTGGGAAGAGGCAGATGTTCGACAGGGATTCCTGAATGCCGTTCATACACAGGGTTTGGGCAAAGGAGGCCTCTGGTCCACAGGTCACAGGAAGGGTTGTATGTACGGCCGAGAGCGCATCAAAAAGCTTTCGGAAAGGATCTTTATCTGGCGAGCCATAGTTTATTTCTTCCCCATCATTTGTGATGGCCATAACAGTATCCCTGTTTTCCCCGAAGGACACAATACCCTTTTCGAATTCAAAAGAAAACATGGGGCCCAGTTCTTCAAAAGTAGAGTGGGATGCATAGAAAAGGATCTCAGCTCCTCCTACTGTCCAAGCACGACAGGCAATAGTATCATAGTTTTCAATGGGATATGCCCGGTAGAGTTCCGCCATAACTTCCTTGGGCATGGCACTCAACTCGGGTCGATCTCCCAAGACATAAAAAATATTATGTAGAAAATGAGCCATTGCATTGTTGGCAGGGCTGTCAAAGACCCAACGCCCCTCCCCACTCAATTTTTTACCCGCCCAATCGTTTCTCTGGAAGTAGAACAGGTCTCTCGGCCAGAAACAGAGGGTCTTTAGCCGAAGAGGACTGCCGAATCGTCCTTGGATGATATCCTTTTTTAACGTCTGGATGGCTTCAGAAAAAGACCACTGGTATCCGATCTTTACCCAGAGGTTCGTCGTATAAGTTTCTGAGATCAATCTTCGTGCATCCTGAACTGTTGCAGAAAGAGGTTTTTCACACAAGACAAAACTGCTCTGTTGTAATACCTGGCATGACTGTGTCACGTGGTGATGCACGGGCGAGGCGATGATCACAAGATCGACTGGCGGGTTTTTCTCATAGAAATCGTTGAGCGTGGGGAAGAAGGATATCTTTCTCTCCATGAGTTCTGCATAAGATTCCGATTTTTCTGGCTCTGGTTCGACAATTCCACGAAGAAGTATTTCCGAAGAGGAAAAACCTTCAAATAGAGCCTTCAGATAACAAGACCCCATGCCTCCTGCTCCGACCAAAACCAGTGATACGGAATCCTTCATATCTTTTATTCGAGTTTTCTTTCCAAAAGGTCCACCTCAAAAACCTCATCTGTGTCCAGGTCCACAGCCATGGTTTTTATCTCAAAACCTCCGAGGGTGACCTCAAAGGATAACGATCTGCCAGGAATGGTGACTTTCGTGGATATTTGCTCTCCTGTCGGTTCAAAAAGACGCAGGATAAGCCAATTCTTGTCCTCAGCTTTTTTTATGGCAGTGGCTTGCACAACTTTATCGTCTAAATAAATCCCTTGCTCAGGTTTTTTTCCTGTTCGGGGAGGCGAGCACGAAAGGACCATCGGGGATTCATTCTTAATAAGAGCCTCGCGGTCGATGGAAGAAAATCTCTGAGACGCCTCTCCCCCCTGTATCCAGAACCGGAACATCCTCTCTCCCTGGTCTATGCGTGGCTCTAAACGATCTTGAGGAACGATATGTAAGTTGTTTCCGACAGGATGGGCCGCATAGGCCGCTGATCTCAGAAGAGAAATGCGCAGCTCTCCCTCCGAAAAATCGAAACCATGCGTCCCATCATTGATCACAGTCAGTGCGTGCTGGTTGCTTGCTGAGTGCACGCCGATCCATTTTTGTGCGACCAGCTCCACAGCTCTTCCTTTAAAATCTTCAACACCATAGGACA
>JBATYS010000380.1:0-5594 GCA_049674205.1 Candidatus Aminicenantaceae bacterium | reverse complement strand
AACCTCTATCTCCTCAGGACTTATTCGACCGACTGTGAAGCCATCGGTGATCAAATCCCCCTCTACAACGGCCAAGGCTTCGCCCTCAAAAACGATCAAGCCCACGATCTTCCGGCCCGAGAGCACGTAGCCGAGGTATCTTAAATTCAAGGAGGACATCGAGTTCTCTCCTTGAGACTGCGTATTATGGCTGTTCCTTATCTCTTCCATCCTCTCTTCTAATGCCTCCGGATTAAGCTGCTCCGCGACACTGGCGCCTCCCACGGTAAAAATGTTCCTCTCAGGGGGAGGCATCGGTTTCTTTTCCGAGGAGAGCAAGTCCATCCGGATGAAGCTGTCTTCGCTGGCCTTCGCCGATTCTGTCTTCTGTGGCTTTTCCTGCACCCAACCAAATACAAGAGAGGCACAACACACAAAAAGCACTTTGGCATAAACCCATTGGTTTTTATTATTCATAGTAACCCACTAAAGCCACTTGGACCTTTAATCCTCCAGAAAAGGGGTCTACATCCAAGAAATCGATCTTTTGGACGACCAGGAACCGGGGAAAAACCTCAACAGAATGGATGAATTTTTTCAAGTCCGTATAAGAGCCGGTTGTTTCAAAAGTGATCCTAACGACGCGGTACATGCCTTCTTTGAGGTTCGCGTAATCATATCTTTTTTGAGACACCCGAATCCTCGCGCCGTTGAGGATTTGCTGAGTATCCCGCATGAGCGGCGAGATCCCCTCTTCCTCGTTGTAGAAATACTTCGCCTTCAACTCCTTCATATCGTCCAGAGTCCTCTGCCATTTGAGCCACTCCGCGTTCTTATCCCGCCTCGCTTTTCCCATATCTCGAGCACTCTCTTTCTTGGAGGCGAGACGGTCGAGAGATTCAGAATGTGATCGTTTTTCCCCGAGAGCCACGACAAAAAGGAAGAGGAGAGCGAGGACTAAAAACAGACAGAGCACTCCTAATATTCTCTTGTCTTTACGGTCCAAAAGCTCAAATATTCCGTTCATAGCGTAGAGAAACCTCCGATAGTGAGTAACCCTCCTGGCCTTTAGACTCACTGAGGATCTGGATATCTTTAAATCCCTTTGCTGCCAATCTTGCGATAAAATTAAGGAGCTCATTTAAAGAGGCAGAAGCCACTTTGAACCGGACTTCCATGGATAATCCCTCTTCAGGGAAGGGCCTCATGGAAACGATATAACTGGAGGCAGGCAGAGCCTCCTCAAGGGCAGAAAAAAAGTCCATCCAAGAAAAGCTTTTACTGTAAACCAGGCTGTTGATGAGTGCCACAGCCTCAGCATGCTGTTCATTCAATTCTTCGATCTTGATGTTCAGCTGATTGGTCTCTCTCTGGTCATCCGAGATCTGACTCTCGATCTGGACAACCTCCTTCTGGGCTTCTTGCGCCAAGTCTCTGTATTCATAGAAAATCTTTCCCCCCAGAGCCAAAACAAGGCCTGCGGAAATCCCGAGAAAAGCGAACAGGAGTAGAAACAGCCTTCTGTTCCGCATGGGAGCGGTGGCCAGGTTCAAATTCAGTTTCTTGTGATTTTTCATGAAAGTTGCCCCAATAGCGGCGCGAGCAGTCTTTTCTCCTCCTGCGGAAGGTCGGACTTCAAGGATGATTCTATGGCTTTCACAGGACACTGACACCTATCCTCTAGGCTAGAGAGGATAACCTCTGTAGAACCGAACACCCCCGTTCGTACCCAAAGGCACTTTATCTTTCTTTTTTCTTTGTTCTCAACAAACTGTACGGTGTTCTCAACCTCTTGAACGATATCCATCCACTGATCCATCGATGCCTTCTGGTCCATAAAATCTTCTGTAATGGGCTTTTGACGGTAGAGGGATATCTCGGATTTCGTGATAGCCAGAAGGCTGAATGCATCTCGCTCTAGGTCGATAAGCATAAAATCTTTGTCTTTCTCACTGTCGATCAGATTGTAGAGGTTGAGTGAGGGAACTCCCACGACCCTCACTTTCAAACGCAGCCGGCTTAAGATCTCTTCGTACTCCTCCACGACTGCGGACCTCGAGATCGTTGCAAGTACCTTTTTCTTGGCATTCGACTTTATCATGGCGTAAGAAAGACGTGTATCTTTTGGCAGAACTGGAATCTGTTTTTTTATCCGGAACAGGATGATCTGCTCCCTTTCCTTCGGAGAAATGGGCATGGCATCGAAGACAAATACGAAGGTTTTCTGGGATAATTCCGGAAGCAGGAGTACAACTTTATGGTCTGTCATATGGAGCTTGGCTAAACCCTGCTGCACCATATTTTCCAGTGCGGCACTGTCTTTGATGTTTTTTTTGTGGAAAGACGACGCGATCACATCTTCCGGGAGTGGAAGAACAAAATAGTGCTTCAGTTTCCTGTCATTGGGAGATACGCGTATTCCGCTGAGATAACGGGATGAAACCTGAAGAGCAGATTGTGGCAAGGGCTGCTGAGAGAAATAATATTTGACCTTGTCAATGAGAGGGATCATTATCCTCCTCTTCTCCGCTTTGTTTTTCTTAATATTTGTTTTGTCGCCCATCACACCAAGGACCTTTATTCCACAAATGTCACTTTGTTCAGTTCTTTCAGGCTGGTCACTCCTTTGAGAACCTTTTCCATTCCCACCTCTCTCAAAAAGACCATACCTTCAGCTTTGGCTCTCTTCTTGACCTCGGAGAGAGGTTTTTTGGCGAGGATTATCTCACGGATCTCATCGGAAAGCTCGAGCAGTTCGGCAATCGCTGTCCGTCCTTGATAGCCCTTGTAATTGCATTCTGGACACCCTTCTACCTCATAGAAAGACTGACCTCTGTATTTTTGAGGGGAAAGACCCGATTCGATCAATTCGTTATCTTCGTAATGGACTAATTTTTTGCACTTCGGACAGAGAATTCTCACCAGCCTCTGTGCAAGAATACAATTGAGGGCAGAGATAAAACTGTAGGGATCCACCTGCATGTGAAGAAATCGGCCGATGACATCAAAGACATTATTGGCATGCACAGTCGTGAAAACCAGATGTCCTGTTAAGGCTGACTGGATGGCGATCTGTGCCGTTTCCGGGTCTCTGATCTCTCCTACCATGATCTTATCCGGGTCATGCCTCAGTATGGAGCGCAATCCACGGGCAAAAGTCAATCCTTTCTTTTCGTTAACGGGAATTTGGGTGATTCCATCTATTTGGTATTCCACAGGATCTTCGATGGTAATGATCTTATCCTCGGGGGATTTTATCTCAGTAAGAGCTGCATACAGGGTCGTGGTCTTTCCGCTTCCCGTGGGCCCTGTGACCAAGACCATACCGTAGGGTTGGACGATGTATCTGTTGAATCTGTCCAGAACCACCTCTGAAAAACCCAACAGATCCAGTCTCAACTCAGAGAAGGCTTGGGTGATCATCTCCTTGTCAAGAATCCGGATCACAGCATCTTCTCCAAAGATGCTCGGCATGATGGAGACACGAAAATCTATGGTCTTATCCTTGATTCTTAACCGGAATCGTCCATCCTGAGGGACTCTGCGCTCGGAAATATCCAGGTCGGAAATGACTTTGATCCGGGAGATAATGGGGGACTGAAATTTTTTACCGATTGTGTCCATAGCTTCACTCAGAACCCCATCGATCCGGTACTTGATGGTCACACCGGCCTCTTTGGACTCGATGTGGACATCACTGGCTCGTTTCTGGACAGCTGTAAAAATAATGGAGTTTAAAAGTTTGATGATCGAACCGTCCTGGTCGGCCAGTTTTTCTACGGATATGACTTCGTCTTCTTCTCCCTCCTTCTCCACAACCTGCATAACAAAGCCTTCTGTGGCATCCTTAAGGATCTGGAGAGCCGTCTCACTCTTGCGCAACGCCTCATGGATCCCCCTCTTTGAAGCTGCATAGACCTCCACTTTTTTTCCCAAGAATGATTCGATGGAGTCTATGGCTTCGATATCGGAAGGATCGGCGATCGCGATCTTCACCGAATTTTTGTTTTCTTCTATCGGAACAAAATTCGCCCTGTAGAGAAACTCAACAGGAAGAGACTGGATAAAATCCCTTTCTAGAGCTATGGATGTCAGATCGATATAGGGAACTTTGTACTTTTCGGCCAGCTCCTTGGTTTTCGCTTCTTCAGATTGAACTGTAATATTATTTTCTTTTGTCTTCATTTTTTCCTTCAATTCGTGACTTGAATGATATTAAATATGGGGAGATAGACAGAGAGGAGCATCACGGCTACGACCAGACCCATAAAGATGATAATGATCGGCTGTATCAAAGATACAATTGTATCGATCCTGTTGCTGATTCTCTCATCGTAAACTTCAGCCACATCAGAGAGCATTCCCTCCAGGTTCGCAGACGATTCGCCGATGCGGATCATATCCAACGCCAATGGAGGAAAACACTCCGTCTTCCGGAGAGATTCGGTGAGGCTTTCTCCATTTTTAATAGATTCGGGAAGTATTTTCATCCTTGAAAACATGTATTTGTTGGGGACAGACTTTGAAGCAACCGGGATCGAAGAGAGCAGGGAGATCCCTCCTTCAAGGAGCAGGCCTAAGCTCCGGCAGAAGAGAGAGACTGCCGATTCCATCCAGATCTGTTTTCCGTAGGGAGTTCTAAGTTTCAACTTGTCCAAGAAGATCAGCGATCTTTCATTCTTTTTCATTTGAAAATATGCAAGGAAGAGCACGAGCACAAAGGTAAGAATAAACACCATATTGCGCTGCACAACCAAAGAGACAGATATCAAAGCACGCGTGATCGACGGCAGCTGCGCCTGATAATCTGCATAAAACGTGGAAAACCTCGGCAGGATAAAATTCAAAAGAATAAACAGGAGTATAAAGGAAAAGACGATCAGTATCGTTGGGTAGGTCAAGGCTGTCTTTATCCTGGATTTGGTCTGGGAGATCGTACGGGCATACTTGTTGTAGCGGCTGATCGTCTCGGCAAGGTTACCGCTGCGCTCCCCCGCCATGAGCGAGGCAATATACACTGTAGAGGACAATTTTCCGTGTTGTGCAAAAGCCTCCGAAAGTGCCTTACCCCCCTGGATCTCCTTTCCCACCAACATCAATACTTCCTTGAGCTTTTCATTCTTCATACGCTGGATCAGGATGTTGATGCTTTTAAGAATGGGATATCCCGCCCGGATCAGGGCGACCAATTCTTGGTTGAAGGTGATAAAATCCTTCTCATTGATCTTCTTATCTGTCGAAAGAACGGGGACCTGTATTTTCTTCCAATCCCTTCTGACTGACAGCACACAATATCCCCCTTCTTCAAAATGCTTCCGGCATTCCTTGAACGAAGGGCTAAAGAACGGTTCGGATATAATGCGGCCGTCATCTGTAGCCAGTCGACAAAGAAAATGTGGCATTTTAGCTAATCTCTCACCGTCAATTCAGTACCAATATGTTAGGTAATCCACCCATAATTGTCAAATTCAGCAGGAGCAGTCCATAAGACCTGAAACTCCTCTTAATAACACGCAGATTTGGCCTGAACCAGAGCTTTCGTGCTCCTTCATACTCACATTTCCAGCCTGAAGCGTCAATCCCCCGTAGAGAGGATATCCAAGGTGATTTTTGGG
>JBATYS010000379.1:0-3958 GCA_049674205.1 Candidatus Aminicenantaceae bacterium | reverse complement strand
CATTCACTCATATGGTCGAGGTCTTGTTTCAAGGAGAGAACTTGCGGTCGTTGGCCAAGCAGACGAGAGATTTTTCCTTGGTATTGAAAGAACATTCGAAGGATGTAGAGATTTTAGGCCCTGCATTAGCGGCTGTTCCAAGGTTGAGAGGGAAGAACCGGGTCCAGATCATTCTCAAATCCAAAAAAAGGCAGCATCTAGATGATGCATTGAAACAGACGCTGGGAAAAGTGAGAGCTAATAAGAAAATACTCGTCTACTATTGATTTATTGATCCACTAGACAAAAAAAAGCTGCCAGCTTTATGCTGGCAGCTTTTGTATTGACTTGTTTGTTAGTGCTGAATTACTAGTTTCAGTCACCCCTGTTCAAGCGAATCTCAGCTTCGTCATGAGCCCAATTTGGATCAGAGGTTAGCACTTGTGCTTGAATTTTCACTTTGATTCCATCTGTATAGATCTCTTCTCTTTTTGGGGCGAGATATGTCACAACAACCTCGCCATTTTCATCCGTTCTTCCAGAAATTCTCCTCTGGCCATTCTGCTTGAATTCTCCTGGTCCAGTTTCAATATCCAACCATATCTTTGCACCTTTGACTGGCGCTCCTTTAAGGTCTGCAAGTGTTGCTGTAAGCGTTGCCTGTCTTGATTTTTGAGATCCAGATGTAATCCAGAGCACATTCGGAGCTGCTTGTAGTCTGATCTCTTTATGGAGTTCACTCACGACCTGGATCTGCGCGAATTCACTGATCATTTCTTTCCCTTGCCACGCTAAGGAGGCCCGAATGTGTACCATCTCGGGGGGGTATGGAAATGGTCTTTCGACAGTAGGGGGTGCAGATTCTTCCCAGTAATAGACAATCTCGTCAAAGACAGGCCCGTAGTATGTCACATTAACACGTCCGTTTGAATCTGTGGTTTTGGCCACTACAGATTGATTGCCTTCAAAGTAACCGTAATTTTCCAGTAATTTCTCAAATGTCATGTCGTAGACATCAAAAATAACGGTCTCATTGGCAAGAGGAGTACCTTGAAATGTCGTTAAAGTAACTGTGATGTTGCTTGTATCCCGTACGCCGTTGTTTCTTGCAATAAGAACATTCGGGCTTGCTGATGCGATCATCAGGATGGAAAATGTCGATGGTCCTAAAGGAGAAGGCTCTTCGACCTTGTTTCGGCATGAGTAAAAAGAGACCAAGCTCACGACCAGCAATAAGATGATTAGGCTATGTTTTAACTTCATCAGTTTCCTCCTCAATTCCCTGAGGCTGCATTTGCATAGTTTGCAAAGAATACAGTCAAATATCCGGTGGCCTTGATCGTATTTCCTGTCTGATCCTGTCCGTAGAAGTCCACTTTCGCTGTGGCTTGGATGACACCGGCGTCCCGCCAAGTCTGCAAACCGATCAACGGGGGTTCAAGTTTGGCAACGTCCCTCACGATAACGAAAGTCGCGCCTTGTGCGCTGTCGATGGGAACAACAACGGAGAGATTGCCTTCAAAGGAATAGGGGACATCGACGCCTTCTGTGTTTCTGCCGTCAGCTCTAATGTAGGAGACAATGTAGCGTGTGACCGTGATATCGTTATAGTGCGATGGGCCAGTTAGAGAAGCAGGATCGAGAAGCCGTCCTCTGAAGGTGACGGCTGCTGTATCAGCATAGATAGTGTCCTTAGTTGGATCGTCGGGATCTTGGAAAATCACATCGGATTGGAGAAAGTTGCCCTCATTACCTTCCATGTCAGTGCCCACCAGGTCCTCTACTATGAGCATGCTTGCGGAATGGGTATCATCCGATAACGGGTTGCATGAAATGCAGAGCATTATAACTGGAAGGATTGCCAGGATTTTAAAGAGTGTTTTTAGTCTTTTCATTGTTCCACCCTCTTATCTGATTATTCTGGGAGTTATAAAAATCAGGAGTTCCCGTGTCTGCTTTGTCCGTGCGAACGACTTAAAGAGATTTCCCAGAATGGGTATTTTATGGAGTAAAGGAACTCTTTCGTGAGTAATCGAGTCCTCTGTCCTGTAGATTCCTCCGATTACTGTCGTTCCACCATTGGGAACCATAACTGTTGTCTGTGCGCTCTGCGTGGTGATCGGAGGAATACCGTTGACCAAGTTGGCAAAATCAGCCGCATTATTCCTGATCTCGATATACATAATGATGGTTCCTTCTGCTGTGATCTGAGGCGTAGCTCTCAGTTCGAGAGCTGCATTCACATACCGTGTTGTGACCGTGAAGTTCGCCACTGTCTGAACAGGGATCTGTCGACCTTGGATGATCTCTGCCTCTTGGTTGTTCTGCGTGGTGACTTTGGGAGCTGAGATGATGCGGCCATCACCAGAGGTTTCTAGAGCTGTAAGGGCCATGTCTATCCTGAAAGTATCCAGGACATTGGCCATGGAGAGCCCCACAGCCGTGCTGAACGCTGGCGCGGGCAAATTGATTCCATAGCCTCCCAGCGGACCTCCAACACCCTTCGTGACGATTCCTTGAGGGATCATAGCTCCATCAACCAGTGATTTGTTTGGAAACTGAAGGGAGGTCTGGTTGCCGTAAAAAGGATCATTGATCCCACGAAATCCCCACTGCACTCCCAAGTTTCTGATGAATGTGGACGTGGCTTCCACGATCCGTGCTTCGATCGATACCTGAGGAGTAGCTGTGTCGAAAACGGTTATCAGTCTCTCTAAGACTTCCATCCTGTCTCGGACTTCGGTGATGATGAGCGTGTTCGTGCGCTCGTCGACGATCATCTCCCCACGTTCTGACATTTTGGATTTCAGGAGGTTCTCGACATCTGTTGCTCTGGAATAGGAGAGAGTGAATGTCTTTACGACAATCGGCCCAGCGAGTACCTGGGATTCTTGAAGTTTTCGTTCCTCATCCTTTTCTCTAGTCAAGACTGCCGTAGGGGCGATGCGGAGCACGTTCCCCTCGAGCGTTTTTCCCATTTTATTGATTTTGAGGATTAAATCTAGCGCTTGATCCCACGGTGTATCTTTGAGGTCGACTGTGACCATCCCTCTGACTTCGGGATCAAAAACAACGTTCAAACCAGCGAAATCGGCTAAATAGAGGATGACATCCCTCAAGTCTGCATCTTTAAACTTTAGACTGAGGACCTCTCCCGAGTAAAGGACTCGCTGCTCTGCCACTGTCAGAGGAGCGAATTGCTCTTGAGGTGTGTAATGGGCTGATCCATTTCCGTTGGGTTCAGCGTGTTTAGCAAGCGCTGTCTTTTCATTGTGTGTTTCTATGACTGGTTCCGGTTCCTTCACAGGCTCTATTTCTGGAGTAGGGAGGGTCTCATTTTCTTCCCAAGCCGGAGGCTCATTGTCTACAGGAGGTGCCAGTGGCTGTACGACCTCTTCCTCTGTTGCTTCTTGGGGTGGAGTTTCTTCAATAGGTTTTTCTGTAAAAGACTGCTCCACCGTAGGGATAAAGGCTTCTTCGATGGATGTGTCGGCTGTATGGACCGGAGTCTCTTCCTCAACCTCTAGGGTTTTTACAGGTTCTGCTTCCACAGGAGCAGGTTCCTCTTCCGCTTCTGGCTCAGGCTCACTGAAACTCTGCACAAGCTCTGGACCGGCTTCATTGTAAAAGGAAACCGTGAACTCACCCCCTTGGGTGTTGACTGTGTAGAACTGCGGTGCAGTGAGGTCAAAAACCAAGCGAGTGATCTTTTGAGTGTCTGAGTTTTTAAACTGCGCGGTCCTTACTCTGACTACCCCGCCATTGTAGATGGGATAATCTGAGGCTGTGCTTGTGAGTAGTGTGTCATAGAGGTCGACGACCAGACGCAGCGGATTGTTAAGGGCAAACACGTGAGCAAACGCTTCATCACTCAATTTAGCGGTGACATTCAGTTTGTGTCCTTCTTCTGAGACGTTCACATCACTCAATCGAATGGCATTCGCCCTACTCTCTGTGTCAAGGATGTATTCACCCTGAA
>JBATYS010000378.1:0-4971 GCA_049674205.1 Candidatus Aminicenantaceae bacterium | reverse complement strand
TCCAGAGGTCCCGGATAATTTGAAGAAATGACACTCTGTCTTTGGTCGCTTGTTTGAGAAGTGCGATCATTTTTTCTCTGGGTTTTCCATCGTTGGTGAATATCTTTTTGGCCAGGTCACAGGCGATCTCTGGATAATCTTTGTAAATGCGAGAATTTTCAAGGAACTTGGGAGCTTTCTTGAAAACCTCCAGGTCCTTAAGGACAAAGCTCTCCTCGAGTTTGTCTTGATAGGAGGCGAGTGAGTTTGCGGAGAAATTTTTATCTTTGTTTGCCGCGATCACTGTTTCGGCCGCCGCTATCCCCGAGGCTACGGCGAGATTTGCTCCCTCCAAAGCGAGTCCTGTTACCAGAGTCAAGGCAGCAGCATCTCCGGCCACCAGTATGCCGTCACCATAAAGTTTGGGCATCATGGCCTTTCCTGCTGTGGGGATGAGATGGGCCGAGTATTCCACAAGTTTGCCATCCCTGAGATAGGGAGCGATCTCGGGGTGTTGTTTGAATCCCTCGAGGAGGTCATTCGCTTTGACTTTTTTCTCTGCCAGGTCACTGAGCCGGACGACAACCCCCACTGATAAGCTATCTTTATTAGTGTAGATAAAACCACCTCCAGGAATGTCCTGGGTAAAGGATCCGAGCGATTCCCAAGAGATTCCTTCTTCTCTGGAAAGGAAAAAACGCTGATCGATCGTCTCTTGTGGTAGCTGGATAACTTCTTTAACTCCCTGTTTTAAATGCTCGGATGCGAGTTTTTCCCTCAGCCCTGCTTTTTCGGCCATCAGGGAATTCACCCCGTCACATGCAACAACAACATTGGCGGGAATCTCATCACCCCCGGCCTTGATCCCCGACACTTGATTTCCCTCCCAGAGCAGGTCATCGGCTTGGAGACCCGCAGCCACGATGGCCCCAGCCTGCTCGGCTTTAGACGCAAGCCATCGGTCAAATTTGGCACGCAGCACAGAGAATCCGTTATAAGGCAGCTCTCTGAATTTTTGTGTGCTGAATTCCATGGACAGGGATGAGTCTTCGGTGAGAAAAGAAAATCTGCGTCTGAGGAGGTATCTCTCGATGGGAGCTTCCTCCCAGAAATCGGGGAATATCTCATGGAGGAGAGGCCCGTAGTAGGCCCCGCCCCACATGTTTTTAGCACCAGGGAATTTGCCTCTTTCGACGATCAGTGTCTCTAGGCCAGCTTTAGCAAGTGTATAGCCGCAAAGACAGCCCGCTGGCCCTGCTCCGACAACTATGGCATCAAATTTTTGATCCACTATCTATCTCTTTTTTTTCTCTATCTATTACCGGAAGGCCGGGATCTCCAAAAGTTGTTGTCCGATGGTCAACTGGTGCATCTGCGCTGTGCCTCCCAGTATAGTGGCTGTTATCGCATCCTGGTAGTGATGGCCTACGGGAAAGTCATCGATGGTCCCGAAAGACCCGTGGATCTTCACAGCCTGTGAAGCCACCCAGAGTGCCGCCTCTGTGGCGAAATACTTGGCGTATGACATCTCTTTGATGTGTCTGATCCCGCGCGTTTTTAGGTCTGCGGCGCGGTAGGTGAGCCATCTGGCCGCCTCGATCTTGGTGGCCATATCGGCAATGATTTCCTGGATCAACTGATGACCTCCAATAGGCTTCCCGAACTGGACCCGTTCCTGTGCGTATTTGATGCAGGATTCGAGACAGCTTTGTGCCAAACCCAAGGCACCTGCGGCCAAGAACAGCCGAGCTGTATCGATGCCCCTCAGAGCGTCCCTCAACGCTCTTCCCGTCTCTCCCACCTGGTTTTCCAGGGGAAGCTCCATATCAGTGAATCGCAGAGTTCCCTCACTCCCCGCACGCCAACTGATCTTTCCCTTCTGTGGTGTGCTGGAGAAACCGGGTGTACCTTTCTCCGCGATGAAGGTGGCCAGCCCCTTAAGCCCCTTGCTTTTATCAGTTTGGGCAATAAACAGAATAATGTCTGCGAATTCTCCATTGGTGATGAAGATCTTTGTCCCATTGATCACCCAGTGATCGCCGCTACGTACTGCGGTTGTCTCGATCATGGAGGAATCGCTCCCGGCATTGGGCTCTACAACGGCTCCACACATGACCTTGTCGCCACAACATACTGGGGGAAGATATTTCTTTTTCTGTTCTTCAGACCCTGCATCCAGGAGGTTTGTCGCAGGCTGGATGGGCCCGCTCACAGCGGCTTGTGTCACTGCCAGGCTTGCCGTGGAAAGAGATTCCCAGATGATGGCAGAAGTGATGAAATCGAGGTTTAATCCACCATACTCCTCAGGCAGATGGGGGGCTAAAAGCCCCTGTGTTGCCATCTTTTTGATGATACTCGGGTCAAATTTTTCCTGGCGGATGTTTTCTTTAAGGGTGGGCAGGATCTCCAAATCAGCAAATTTCCGGGCCATATCGCGGAACATGATTTGTTCTTCTGTAAGTTCAAAATCCATAACATTTCCTCCTGTTTCAGCCATTCTCTTGTGTCTTTTCTTTTTTGTCCTTCTGGACGAGCTCGGTAAGAACGCCATGTGTCCCACGCGGATGGAGGAAAATGCTCAGCCCCTCAACACCATCCATTGGTTCGCCAAGTACTTCAACTCCGGTGTCTTTGATGGATGCGATGGCGGTATGGAGGTCTTCCACCTCGTAGCAGACATGGTGAAATCCCTCGCCACGTTTTTCAAGAAACTTAGCCATCACACCTTCTGTCCCCACGGGTTGCAGGAGCTCGATATGGACTTCTCCCACCTTGATCAAACTCGCCTTGATGGTGCCGTTTCCTCCGATAATGGGAGCGGATGGATCCAGGCCCAGGACTGTCCTGTAAAATTTCATGGATTCTTCGAGATCCTTGACCGCAATCCCCAGATGACTGATTTGTCTGATCATTTCTTGCCCTCCCTCAGGCAAAAAACTTATAGCACACGCAGTAGATGATGTCAAAAATAACAATTTGTGCTCGAATTTTGTTTTTAAATCTGGCATAATTCTCTTTACCCCTTTGCATATGGACTTTTTAGAACCTTTTCCATCTAAAAATTGCGATCACAACTTTTTTAAAGAATCCTTTTTTTTTATCAGGAGCCATGAAAAAACTAATAAAAGCTTGTGTCTTTAATGTCGAGCAGTACGAGCCAGGAAAGCCGATCGAAGTTCTCAGAAGAGAACTCGGATTAGAAGGCGAGATCTGTAAGATGGCATCCAACGAAAATCCTCTGGGCCCCTCTCCTATGGCTCTCGAGGCGGTTAGAACTTCACTCGATGAGAGCAATCTCTACCCGGATAACAGCTGTTATCTCTTGCGAGAGAAACTGGGGAAATACCTGGGCTTGGATCCTAAGAATATCCTTGTGGGTAATGGCACAACAGAGTTGATCTACTTGATCGGAATCGCATTTTTAAACCCCGAAGACATACTTATCATGAGCGAATCCGCGTTCATCATGGCAAAAATTACCGCACAGATCGTGAACTCCCGTTTGATCGAGGTTCCCCTGAAAGGTTATTGTCATGACCTTGAACGCATCCTCGAAGCAGTGGATAACGATACAAAGATCGTCTATCTGGACGTTCCCATGAATCCGATCGGGACTTCTGTCGGCCGGCAGCAGTTTTCATCATTTATAGAAAAGATACCCGAAAATGTCCTTGTGGTTTGTGACGAGGCCTATTATGAATACGCCGATAAAGATAGTTATCCTCAAACACTCAAGCTTGTGGAAGAGGGCCGTAATGTAATGGTCTTGCGGACATTCTCCAAACTGTATGGTTTGGCAGGATTTCGTGTCGGATACTGTGTGGCCAAAGAGAGCTTTCTCGAGGCTCTCTGGAAGGTGAGTCCTCCTTTTTCGGTCAACAAATTTGCTCAGATCGGCGCAGCTGCAGCGCTGGATGATGAAGAGCATGTAAAGAGAACCCTAGAGATGAATGATGCAGGAAAAAATTTCCTCTATCAGAGCCTCCAGAAGATGTCCGTGGATTATATCCCCTCTGAGACCAATTTTGTGACCATAGATGCAAAAACGGATGCACGAAAGATCTGTGAGGATATGCAGAAAAGGAGTGTCATAGTCAGGCCACTGGCGATGTATGGACAACCCAACTTTATTCGTGTGACGATCGGAACCCCGGGACAGAACCAAAAATTTATCGAAGCGTTCCAGAACATATACTAAATGTATGTATAGATAAATGGGAAAAGACAAAGACATCCGAGTTTTGCTAGGAAATGTCGCCATAGCAAGAGGCATCATCGAGGCGGGATGTCATGTGATGACGTCCTATCCCGGCACACCCAGCTCGGAGATTCTTCCTGCAGCAGTCGCTTTCAAAAAAGAGCTGGGATTGGACACTTACATCGAATGGTCGGTGAATGAAAAGGTCGCTTTTGACAATGCATTGGCGGCCAGTTGGGCGGGGAAAAGATCCGCCGTGGCCATGAAGCAAGTGGGATTAAATGTCGCTGCGGATTCGCTTATGAGTTCCGCCTATACCGGTGTGATCGGGGGGATGGTCATCGTCAGTTGTGATGATCCCGGGCCGCACAGTTCACAGACCGAGCAGGATTCCCGGTTCTTTGCCATGTTCGCCAAAGTGCCTGTGTACGACCCCTCCTCCCCTCAAGAAGCTAAAGAGATGGTGAAGGAGGCCTTCGAACTCTCGGAGACCTATCAAATTCCTGTTCTTTTGAGGCCGACGATTAGGATTTCGCATGGGAAGCAGAGTGTAAAGCTCACGCCTCCCGAGGTGATCGACAGGCCAGCAGATTTTAAAAAAGATCCCGGACGGTGGGCGGCAACACCAATGTACCGCTTCATCCTCCACAAGAAGCTGAATGAGACTCTGAGTCAGATCCAAGAGAGATTCGAGAAGGACAGCGTGTGGAACTATGAAGTGGGATCTCAACGTGAAGGACCTCTTGGTATCATCACTTGCAGCGTGAGTTTTGCTGTTCTCCTGGATCTCCTGG
>JBATYS010000377.1:0-4708 GCA_049674205.1 Candidatus Aminicenantaceae bacterium | reverse complement strand
AAGGGCCACATGGACAAAGAGAGGGTCAGTGGCGACACCTCTGGGTATTTGACATCAATAATAAGGAAAGCACCTGCCTCATCGCGGAAGATATCCTGATCGATGATTTTGACATCTCTCCCGACGGAAAAAGTATCATACTTACGGCTCAGTTTTCCAACCGCCGAAACGAATATTACCAGAGCGAGATTTTTCTCTATAACATCACCGATAAAAAAAGAATCCAGCTGACAACCAACAAGTCTCCCGAGAGCTCTCTTTCCTGGGCTCCTGACGGTCAAAGCTTCGCATTCATGGCAGCAGATGATAAGGAATGGCTCAACCGAAACAGCAAGATCTACATCATGAACCCTGCTACAAAAAAGATCCATCTGCTTTCCGGACAATACGAGGGTGATGTCCGTGGGATTTTTTGGACACCCGACTCCAGAACCATACTCTTCACCGGACACCAGGGTACAAATTCCAACCTCTACAAGATCGACGTGAGCACAGGAAAATACAAGCAACTGACCGATGTCTCTGGCACTCTCCAAGCTAGCTCTTTTTCAAAAGATCGGAAAAAAATGGTGTACTCATTTTCTGATTTTGATACACCCTCCGATATCTACACTTCACCCGTTGATACATTCGAACCAATCCGCCTGACAGAGGCCAACCCATGGATCATAGAGGAAATCCTCCTTGCCTCCATGAAGGTCATCCGTTGGAAAAGTGTCAAGGACTATGAGATCGAAGGACTTCTGCACCTCCCTTCTAGCTACACAAAGGACTCTCGCCTTCCCCTCATGCTAAACATCCATGGAGGTCCTGCCGGTTGTTTCACGAACAGTTTCCGAGCCAGCTACCATATTTATGCCGGATTAGGTTATGCTTCTCTTTCCCCCAACGTCAGGGGCAGCAGTGGCTACACGGATAAACTTCGAGAAGGGAACACAGTCCATGTCAACGATGGCATCGGCAAAGGGGATTACTTGGATTTGATGAACGGAGTGAATCTCCTCATCGATCAAGGTATCGTCGACCCTGACCGAATGGGACTTCGGGGATGGAGTTACGGCGGCATCCTAGGGGGTTGGACAATAACACAGACCGACCGATTCAAAGCCGCCTCTATCGGTGCTGGTGTCTATGACTGGTCATCGGAATACGGGCCTGGATTCAATCACGACGTGAGGCTCTGGCACATCGGCAGTACTCCCTGGGATAATCCCAAGGCCTGGCGCGAACAGTCCGCATACACCCACGTCAAGAACGTCACGACACCGACCTTTCTCATCCATGGCATGAACGATTTCACAGATACAGAGGCACAAAGCATGATCTTCTTCACAGCCATTAAAGATATCGGAAAAGCCCCTGTTCGCTACATCCGTGTTCCCCGTGAACCTCACGGATTCAGAGAACCGCGTCATCAGCGTATCAGGGATATCGAAGAGATCAAGTGGATGCAGAAATATATCTTGGGTGAAGATTGGAAACCATGGGAACGCCCCAAGGAAAAAGAAGAAGACGAAGAAGAAGACGAAAAAAAGCAGAATTAAACGTCAAGGTTTCCATCCTCCTCAGTTAAATATTAATGTCGTATTCTTAATGGTATAACGAACATTTTCTCTATCAACAAGTAGGCTCTACCTCCTATACAACCTTTCCCCTTGCCGAATTTATTCCGTAGAACGGAATAAACGATAGATTCATTTTGTCTAATGGATGAGAGCGAAAAATGAGACAAACAGATTATCACAAAAATCATCGATGGCAACTTTTTTGCCCGAGTTTACGTCTATATATATGAGAGTAAACGATGAAAGAAGATAAGGAGAACAAAATGAAACTCAGAGATAAATTTGCAATTTTTTTGGTGGCAGTTCTTATAACTTTTGTTGGGTTTAGCTTGATTGCTTCACCCTCATTGGACATGTTGAAAGTCGGCAAAAAAGCAGGGTACGAGATCATATCGAATATGTTAGCCAATGAGGCTAACGCTGTAGCTTCTCGAAGTTCCAGCGTGTAGATATAGATAAAGGGTAAAGACCCTTTCAGGATGAGGGCCCGTCATCCGGCGGGCCAAAGACCTGCATAAGCGACAAGGAGCGGGCGATCCAAAGCCTGCTCCTTTTTTTTATTTGTCTTTCACGATGGGATAGAGTTCTCTGTTGGCTCCAGCCACACGCTCCACATCCATGTGGCAATAAATGTTTATTGGACAACATTCGTCTTACTCCTTATCTCTGTGCCGGAGGTATTTGACGGCCTGCATGGCTGCCACACAGCCCTCTCCGGCGGCTGAGACAACCTGCATGCCACCGCAGGTGACATCTCCCGCGGCAAACACTCCTTCAAGATTGGTCCTCTGAAAACGGTCCACGTTCACACACTGTTTGTGGTCCAGTTCCACCCCGGCTTTGCTGAACTGAACAGCCGAGGGACTCTCACGAAAGATAAAAGCTCCCATCACTTTTAAATCCTGCTGAATCCCCTCCCGCTCAAAAACAACTGATTCGACTCGCCCCTCCCCCCTGATCTCATTGACCCGAGATTTGTCATAAAGAGGGATGCCCTGCTTCACTATCTCTTTAAGAAGACCCGCAGCGACAGTCGCCTCTTTCCCATCACCAAGGATCCAATGGATATCGCAACCCATCTGTTTTAAAGCCAGAACATCCTCTGCCGCCTCATCGGAATTTCCTACAGCTGCAACCGTCCGTCCCCTAAAAAGCGGGCCATCACACGTCGAGCAGTAGCTCACGCCCATGCCGATCATTTTCTCCTCTCCAGGGATCATTCTCCCTGAGGCGATCGGCTTTCCCGAAGCGATGATCACGGCTTGAGCTTCAAAAAGCATCTCGCGTGTCGTCACAAATTTTGGGTCCGAAGCCAGACTGAACACTGTGGCTTCAGCGTCCACAATTTCTGCGCCCACGTACTGGGCATGTTCCCTAAATTTTTTCAACAATTCTGTGCTCTCGATCGAAATGAATCCCGGATAATTTTCTAACGTGTACCCGATGTTGAGCCGTGAGGATTGACGCCCTTCAAGAACGATCGTGTGCCGGCCGGCTCTTGCAGCATAGAGAGCCGCAGAAAGGCCTGCAGCCCCCCCTCCTATGATCAATATATCGGTCTGTTTTGTTTTGATTTGTCCATTGTTTTCCATTGTATTCTCCTTATTTGTGATCACAATCTATCCCTTAATTCCCAAATCCTCATGACTTTTCGTGTTTGGATATGCTCAGCCTGTGATTCGTCTCTCTGGCAGCAAATTTCCACAGACGATCAAGGTCCTGCTTATCCCATTCTTTGTTCTTTAATACACTGGTCAGAGCATGGATATCCAGGTTAGAGACTTCATTCAGCTTCCCGATATCTTCCAATAGCTCGATGAGGCCTTCTCTTTCCTCCGAGTTTTTGGGCGGAAATTTAACAGACTCATAAGATTTTACCGCTATCTTGTTTGCCGAACCGAAAACAACAGAAACCTCCTCCCTGCCACAAAATGCGATTAACGCTTCCCTCAGCTTTTCCAGTTTCGCCTCGGCATCTTTTTTGTGAACATCGAGCTCTCTCTTAAGCTTCACATATTCATCGACCAACTTCACTCCTGGATCCTCTAGGTATTCATTCTCCGGTTTGTCCTCGAGCTCAACCTCATGTTTCCACTCGGGGCACATCCCTCGATACAGACACCAATGACACAAGCGAGTCACATTCGCCGGGAATTCCTCTGTGGCTTCGATCTTCTGGATCTCATCTATGACATCTTTATTCAAGTCTTCCAGCTGCTTCTTTGTTCGGTAGGATTCCATCTCCTTGTCAAAAGCCAAAAAATGCCAGACAAGGCGGACCTTTTTGAAATCCTGGAACTGCTCTCTTACCCAAAGGGAATACATGGCCAATTGACGGTCCTTATCTAGATCCTCTTGTTTGGGAAGAGACATGTTGGTCTTATAGTCATGGACCTCGTACACACCGTTTCCCATGTCCATCAATCGATCGATCCGGATGTAAAAGCCATACTTTCCCTTTTTATCCAACGGAAGAGTGTTTGTCGTTTCCAAACCGAGAATTTTCCCCTTGTCAAAGGGCTTGTGCCTTTTGTAATAATCCTTCAAATACCGCTCCCCCATCTTCCGGTAATTCTCTACCGAGTATTCCTTTTTCACGATGATGATCGTGTCATTCCAGTTCTTCTCCCATTCTCTGTTAAAAAAAGCCAGAATTTCATCGACACCTAACAACCTCTCGAACTGGAGATTACTGTAGAGCTTTTCAAGAGCCTCGTGAACCCGGGACCCAAGAAACGTCTCAACGGTGTCTTCCGTTTCGACTTTGACTCTATCGATATAAGCAAGTTTATACCGAAGCGGACAGGTTTCATAGGAGCTTAACCTGGAATGGCTGAATGTCGCCATTGTCTCACCTCCATATTCCAATGGGATCGCTTCAACTTTCTCAAAATCACATTTTTCTGTCAAGGCATCTGTGGGGAGCATCTGCGATGTGAACTGACAGAAAGAAAAAATATGTCAATAATTTATGGATGCCATCGAATGGATATTCTGTAAATCTTGGAGGTGCACATGAGCGATAGAGGAATAAAACGACGGGAATTTTTAGGAAAGACGGCACTCGGTCTTTTTACAGCTGGATTCGGTTTGCCGAAACTCAAGGCGGGAACTCCCGGAGAAGCATAGCCTGGATGTATGCC
>JBATYS010000376.1:0-2055 GCA_049674205.1 Candidatus Aminicenantaceae bacterium | reverse complement strand
ATATAGACCTTGGCCTCTCGGACGCGGACCCGTGGGCCTCTCTCCTTCAGTCTTTCTCATGACGATAGCACCTTTTCCCTCTATCAAAGCCATCATGATCTTCGGATTGTCGGGCACACCGTCTTCGTCGTTATCGATGAATTCAGCCAATACGTTGGCGGCGTGGAGTAACTTGTCGTCACCAGTGGTGTTTGTTGCATAAATATGAATTCCAAACACTTCAACCTGTTTGGTGAATTTCACATCAACCTTCGTTTCCTGCTCAGCTGCATCAGCCTCTCTTCCCTTCTCAGACACGTCTGAACAACCGACAGAGAGAAGTAGCACACACATAAGTGTTAACCCTAATAAGATTTTTGATTTCATGATTCCTCCTTTATTTAGATGATTTGTCCTACCATCCATCCGGATGTGTTGTGGAAATTAGCTACAGTGCTTCCCGGGGGAACAAGACTGTCACAAGCATCTCGTAACAAATCGTCCAGGGTCATGTTCAACACAGGGAGAATGTCTTCAATACTAGACAAGGAGCCTGTCATTAACGAATGAGACGAATCTTTGTGGGCGGTGGCGATAAAAACTCGACACCACCATCGGTGACAATCGCACCGTCATGAAACCACAACATCAGATATTTGGATCCGTATCTTTTGGAGGGAGAGGCCCTGTATATAAAGAATTCCATCATGAAGTGATGGTTGAGCGGGAGTGGAATCTCATGTTCCCATGCCGGTCCAATAGAACCGATCCTCGGGGCGTTGCTGCCTTTTCCCAGGGCATGTAAGTCGATAGAAACCTGGGTTTTTTCCGGATCCTGTTCTTCGTGAAATCTCTGGACGGGATTCACGTTAAATCCAGCTTCTGTGAGTTCCTGCGTAATGATTTCAAATGTTTCACGGCCGGTACGGCCCACCTTGATATTATCTGTTGTGATCTGACGAATTTTTATCGCATCATCCCAGATTCTTCTGATTTCCGGAGGCACATCCGTCTCTCCTTTATCGAGGACATAGCCGTACTGCACCACAAGTTCAAAGAAGTTCCCATATTTCCAGCGGGAGCCGACATGCCGCAGGTCATATTCCGCCTCAGCGCCCTGGTCTACGATAAATAAGTCTCCTCCTTTGAGTACATGGTCGTCTCGGGTTCTCGATCTTCCGGGAGCCATGACAGTAATTTCCCCCTCGAGTTCACTCACTTTGGTGAAGCCGGGCACGATTTTTGCAAAAGATCTCTCCTGAGATTCTGCGATCCACTTGCGTATTCTCTTCAACATGACAATCTCACTCGGCACCGGCCTGGATATATAGTTGATTTCCAGATATTCAGAGGAGACCAGCCTGCTTGCATATTTCTCACCCATAGCCTTGACCAACAGCCTGTAGTCTGTATGCGAAATGCCGTCATTTGCGTCTGCGCAAACGGTCGGACCCAACTCGTCCAGGTAATTGACAGCGATGCGTTTGGGATTCCGTTCCGTTACAAATTCCCCAATGCCTTCAAAGCGGTGATCGTATTCAGTGTCCGGCCTCGGTATTTCTCTCCGACGAACGGTCTCGCCGATGATGTCGTAAGCCCCGCATTCTTCAATCGGATCCGGACCTCTGCCACTCCATCGACGTCCGAGAACCGCCCGTTCGATTCGGTCACCCCCCCGATCCGTAAAAATGAAAACACCGGAGGTATCGCCCAGTTCATCATAGAATCCATAGGCGACATCATTGAAGGAGTAAGCTCCCCCCTCTCTCATCACATGAATCCACATGTCGATTTCTTGCTCCCGCATGACTTGAGGCAAGATGAGATCGAACTTGTCCCTGCGGATTTGATTCGTCAGATCCTCGATGCTGAGCTTTTCCAACTCTTGCTCATTGGGTATTGTCACTGTTGATTGGGCTTCTACAGTAAAACTCAAGCCAAATAACATTGACAAAGAAAGAATTGCACAAAAAACTAGGCGATTAAACATTACAAGTCTCCTTCACAAAGTAATTATTCGCTACCTAATTTTCTCTCAGAAGCGATGTGAATGGCAATCCCTACTAATTGGTCCGA
>JBATYS010000375.1:0-13148 GCA_049674205.1 Candidatus Aminicenantaceae bacterium | reverse complement strand
TTTCTAATGACATGGCCCAAATCGGTCACAAAATCCGACACCCATTCTTTAGGCCGGATAAAATCATCTATAGTCGGCATACAGTCCTCCTAGGTGAAGATCTCCCTATATTGCATGTAATAGAGTCTAAAAAAAATAGCTGCATAAGGTCAAGCGATTTTAAAGGGACAGGCTACTTTTCTGTGAGAGGTAGGGACCGTTTCCCAAACGGTCCGTTCGGGAAACGGATCCTACATAAAAAGGTGACAGTCCCCTTTATGCTTCACCTCTGGAAAAAGGTGACAGTCCCCTTTTTTAGCGGCCGAAGCGGGGGTTGACGACGTTGCTGTAGACGGAGCCGAATGTGTAGCTTAAGCCTATCGATATGTGGTAGTCGTAATCTGTCGCCAGTTCTCTCCGGCGCAGTAAGATCTCATCGAGAGATGCGTCGCCCTTAGGTAGATTCAACTGGTCATGGTTCCGGAACGCATTGTGGTGCACGGCATTTTTGTTTAAAATAGCAAACCTATGTCGAAGATCATTTTCTGGGATTGGACGGGCACTCTGGCGGACGAAGCCAGGCTGGATGAAGCAGTCTGCCGCAGCCTGGAGGAAGATATTGCCGCGCAGAGGAATATCCCTCTCCCAGAGGCTGAGCGATTGTTCAACGATCACCTGACGGAAATCGAAAATTCCTGGCAGTGGCACGACTATGTTCAGCACGGAAGAAATTTTGGAGTCGACTGGAAGCACAGTCAGGAGATAAACCTGGATAAGCTGGTTCTCGTTCCCCACGCAAGAGATATCCTCGAGTACACCAAGGGCAAGGGATTCCTCAACACTCTGGTTACCAATGCCGTGAGGGATGTAGTCCTGTTGAGGGCAAAACATGTTGGGCTTATCGATATGTTCGAGGCCGTAATCGCTTCCAGCGATGTGAAGGCCCTCAAAGCAGAGGGCAAGCACTTCGAATATGGATTACAACATCTCGATGGAGACCCCCACAAATCCTACTCGGTGGGGGATAATCCCGTCCAGGATATTAATCCGGCAAAAAAACTCGCGCTGAAGACGATCTTTTGTGATTTCGGTGAGAATTTGGTCCACTATCATTCCGAGCACATCTCAAATAATCACAGGGAAATAAGCGATGCAGACTACAACATTGAAAACCTTCTAGATATAAAGAGGATACTCTGATGAATAAAATTAAATCGAGCGAGGCAAGTCATGGCTGAGCCGATGTGTCCCTATTTCAAAAAGTGCGGTGGTTGCGCCTTCCAGGATATCGACTACAAGACCCAGTTAGAAAACAAAAGAGAAAAGTTGTCCCAAGCGTTGAGGTTTGAAGAAATTCCGATATTTTCGGGGAATGATTACAATTACAGGCAAAGGATGGATATGGTCTTCCACCCGGGAGGACTGGGATTCAGAGAGAAGGGCTCATGGCAAAGGATCGTGGATGTGGGAAACTGTGTCATCTCCAATGAAGAGTTGAACACTCTCATCAGGGAGATAAGGGAATTTTTCCATGGAGTCGATGCCTTTGATCATAAGACACATGTCGGCACTTTCCGCTTTGCTGTGATGAGGACTCCCCCATCGGATTCGGTTGTGTCCATTGTTCTGAATAAAGATTCAGATAGGTTGCCTGAAGCCCAAATGAAGGTCAAGGACTATGCGGAGAAAACCAGGGTCCAGAATGTACTCATGACGTATATCACACACGATAGCGGCACGAGCATCTCGGATGAGTATGTTGTCGTTAAGGGTTCGGATATGCTCAATGAGACCTATCTGGGACATAAATTCAGGTATCATGCCCAGGGATTTTTCCAGAACAATCATGACATGGCCGAGAAGCTGCATGCCTACTGCCACGACCTACTTAAATCGTATCCGACGCAGGAAGCTCACCTTCTGGACCTATACGGAGGTGTTGGAACGTTTGGGATAATCAACTCAGGCCTGTTCAAAGACGTTACGATCTTGGAAAATTACGAGCCGGCCATCCAAGCCTGTGAAGGAAACATCAAAGAGAATAAACTCTCGAATGTGAAGCCCATCCTTATGGATGCCAAACATCTGAAGATCCTTGAATTGCCAAAACCTTTGTATGCGATTTTAGACCCACCGAGGAGCGGCATGAATCCAAGGACGCTGAAGCGACTGAACGAGATCAAGCCAGAGCTGATGGTATTTATCTCCTGCAATGTCAAATTGTTGCGAAGGGAATTGCCTTACCTCAGCAACTACAAGATAAAGAGCGCTGCCCTCTTCGACCTATTCCCACAAACACCACACCAGGAAGCCGTCATCGAATTAGTGCGGAATGAAACCTAAAAAAGGCTAAAAAAGGGGACTGTCACCTTTTTCCAGGGGTGAACGAAAAAGGGGACTGTCACCTTTTCTGTGAGATGTAGGTACCGTCTCCTAAACGGTCCGTTCGGGAAACGGACCCCACAAGAAAAGAGAAACTTCCCATTTTTTATTCGAGGAGGTTGAGGGCTTTAATGGCGAGCTTGTAGAGATGTGGGTGGGACTGGTGCCCGTTCGTCAGGATCACAAACCCGGTCTTCTTATCCAGGTTGCCCGCGATGAAGGCAGTATAACCGCTCACACTCCCGCTGTGAGCAAACAATTTGTCTCCATTCCTCTCCGAGATCCACCATGTGAGCCCATAGCCTGTTGTCTCGTTCAACCATCCACGCGCGATCGGACCGGCAAATTGATCGTACTGCCGTGTCATCACTTCCTGGAAGGTCGCTTCACTGATTAGGCGATGATCCTTGAACACTCCACGATTCAGGTTGGCTATTAACCAGTTTGCTAGATTGAGCACTGTTCCATAAACGACACCTGCGGGCCAGACATCAGCCTTCGTACGCCTTGTCGGCACATGATGGCCTGTCTTGTTGTCAATAATATAGGGCACGGACAGCCTCTCTTCCATATCCGGACGAGGCATGAATGCTGTGTCATTCATCTCCAGGGAATTAAAAATGTGTTCCTGAATATATTTGGCATAAGGTTCATCCGCAAACTTCTCGATCAGATAAGCAACCAGGGTATACGCCATGTTAGAATAGATAACTTTTGTCATCGGTGGATGCTGAAGTTTAAGAGAGGACGCAAGATAATCTTTCACTGAAGGAGGAACAGTCGTCCCCCATACAAGATGCGCCCCATAAGCTTCCGGGAGCCCAGACGTATGTGTTAACAGATGACGAAAGGTCACAGGATTTGTCGGGTCTTCTCCCTTGATCTTAAAATCCTCAAGATAATCATTCACCCTATCATCCAGTTTGAATTTCCCCTGCTCCATCTGCTGGAGAAGCGCGAACATCGACATCGTCTTGAAAGTGGAGCCGATGAGATAGACCGTGCTGGGCACCGCAGGAGTTTGAGCCCACAAATTGGAATATCCAGAAGCTCCGGTCCAGACGATCTCGTCTCCAGAAACAAGTGCCACCGTAACGGATGGGATCTTCCCTTCAAGCATGGTTTTCTGGATCTCGATGTCCATCTTCTCAGCCAAGCTATCGACATCCATGGACTGAGAAAAGAGATTCCCAGAAGCCATTGATAAAATGAGAAGAGATACCAACAAATACAATTTTGCACGTTTTTGCTCTTTCATGCCCATTTTTTCCTTTCAGCTAAAAGCGTGAATAACTTCTTAGTCTATGCAATCAACCATAAGATTTCAACTCATCCCATCGGTCACAAAATACAAAAAAGGTGACAGTCCCCTTTTTGTGTTACCCCTGGAAAAAGGTGACAGTCCCCTTTTGTGTTCCCTTGGATGGAGATGTTGGACCAAAGAGTTAATTGATTTTTTAGAGCTTTTCTGGCAAAATCTTTGCAAGTTCCGTGGATAATAAAAAGAGAGCCCTGCTCCAGGTCATCGAAAATTTCTCCCAGAAAAAGATCATAGTGTGGGGAGATTTCATCCTCGACGAGTATCTCTATGGGACGACACGCCGCATCTCTAGAGAAGCTCCTGTACTTATCCTCTCATACAGACGAAGAGAATTCTCTCTGGGAGGAGGGGGAAACGCACTCCTCAACCTCAAAGCCTTGGGCGCCTCTCCCATTGCCGTCGGTGTTCTCGGCCAAGACGACGCCGGAAGCAGAATCTCCCAGATTTTGAAGCAGAGCGGCATATCCACCAGGCACCTCATCCGGCATAAAGCTCACTCCACCCCTGTTAAGACACGGATCCTAGCCGGCGAAGAGACAACACGAAAACAACAGATCCTGCGCATCGATCAAGATGCAACGGTCCCAGACACCCCGCCACTCAAAGAGAAGATCGTCAAAGCTCTCCTGGATCTTAGAACACAAGCCGATGCCGTTATCATCTCCGATTACGACTATTACACTGTAAAAGAGGACATCTTCCGTCGTATACTCCCTCACTTTCAAAAGTCGAACATCCCCATCGCGCTGGATTCCCGTTTTCGGCTGCTCAATTTCAGAGGAGTAACGGTCATCACACCCAATGAGCCGGAAGTGGAAGAAGCGCTTCAGGTGAGGATCAACGACAATGCTGAAGTCATCACACAAGCCGGTAAAGCTCTTCTCAAAAAATCAGAGGCAGCGACCATCCTCCTTACTCGGGGGTCACAGGGTATGGTTCTTTTCGAGAAGAAAAAACCCCCGTTCCCCATCCCGATTTTCGGCACAACCGACATCGTCGACGTCACAGGGGCGGGAGATACAGTTATCAGCGTCTTCACTCTTGCTCTGGCCTCAGGCGCCTCATACAGAGAAGCCGCCCAACTCGCCAACTACGCCGGAGGTCTTGTGGTCATGAAAAAAGGCACATCCACCATCACTCCACAAGAACTCAAAAAAGCGATCGAATCCGAACATTGAAAAAACGACACACTCTGGCACATCTTAAAGAGATCATCGCCAAGGAAAAAAAGAAAGGGAAACGTATCGTCCTGGCGAATGGCTGCTTCGACCTCATCCACGTGGGACACATCCGGTATCTGAAAGAGGCAAAGGCTCAGGGAGATGTTCTGGTCGTTGCCCTCAATAGTGATTCCTCTGTCCACGAACTCAAAGGTGATGGAAGACCCATCCTGAACGAAGAGGAAAGAGTGGAGATCATCTCTTCTTTTTATTTTGTAGACTACATCACCGTTTTCGAGGAAGCCAACGTGGAAAATATCCTTCTCACACTCAAGCCTCATGTTCACGCCAAAGGCTCGGACTATACCAAAGACACGGTGCCTGAAAGGGAAACGGTTCTGAATTACGGGGGAGAAATCGCCATCACCGGTGGTCCTAAGGTCAAAAACACAACCGAGATCTCCCGGAAGATCGGCCTCATACCGAAAGGGAAGGATTCTTTCTAGATGATCCTATGGACAACATTCTTATCATCCGCTTAAGCTCTCTCGGGGATATTATCCATACACTGCCGGCTTTTTCTGCCCTTCGAGAAAAAAAACCGGAGGCGAAGATCCTATGGATCGTCGAGGAGAACGGAAGAGAAATCCTGGACCTTGTGCCAGGAATAGACCGCATCGTTGTTGCCAAAACTAGAGGATGGAAGTTCACCTCTCTCAAGTCCTGGTCAGAGATCAAGCAAATCCGAAAAAACATCAGGAACCGGGATCAAACCGCTATTGACTTTCAAGGCCTCGTAAAATCCGGAGTTTTTTCCTATCTCTCGCAGGCGAAGAGGAGGATCGGCTTCCATCGCAAAAATCTCAAGGAGCCTATTGCATCTATATTCTACACAGACCAGCTCAAAGAGATCCCAGAGAAAACCCACGTCATCCAGAAAAACCTCAGCCTCCTCTCTCTCGTCGGGATCGAGGAGGAACAATTCAATTTCCCGCTCATGATTCCCGATTTTCACCAACGATCGACTGGAAAAATGCTGGCAGACCTGGGCTATCAGGATTATCAAAAACTGGTCGTCTTGAACGTCGGGGCAGCATGGGTGACAAAAAGATGGGATCCGGAAAGATGGGTGGAACTTATCCGCTACCTCAAGACCGACAGAAATGACCTATTCTTTCTCCTCTTATGGGGGAATGAAGAGGAAAAAAGGATAGCCGATAATATTCATAAAAAGATATCCGTAAGCGTGATTCCCTTTTTGACCATTAAAGACGTCATAGCCCTCATACAGAAGGCCGATCTTGTTGTCAGCGGAGACACCTTTGCTCTTCAGGTAGCATGCGCGCTCTTCACCCCTGCCGTAGGGATCTTTGGGCCGACAACCCCAAGTAGGAACGGCCCTTTCAGCCCGACTGACAGAGTGGCCTTTCATGAGATGGAGTGCAGTCACTGCTACCGAAGAAAATGTGAGACAGCGGCGTGCCTGAAAAAAATCACTGCAGAGGAAGTCAGGGGCTTGTGCCTTGAAGTTTTGGAGAGATGTGCATAGAGGTTTAGGAAAGCAATGAGTGAACTCAAATTCTCGGACATCATATACAAATGGCGTGTGCGGAGTGGCCTGATCAGCGCTATCCTTTCCCTCATCCTGGCAAAACCCACATTGTACTCCTTGATCGGAGGAGCTGTACTAACAGTGCTCGGGCTAGCCATCAGGATCTGGGCGTGTGGTAACTTGAGGAAAGAAAAGGAACTCACCACATCCGGGCCATACCGATTCACCAGAAATCCCCTCTACTTCGGCAGTATGATCTTGGGGATCAGTACAGTGGTGGCCTGTCAATCATGGGGAGTGCTAGCATTATTTCTGGCAAACTTCCTGATCATCTATCCGGTTGTGGTCCGTGCAGAAAAGGAGAGGATGTCTCAGCTCTTTCCGGAAAAATACCGGAAATACAGCGAACACGTGCCTCTCTTTTTCCCCACATTCAGTCCAAAGTTACCTCGAGATCCAGACAATCGTTTCAGTTGGGAGCGCTACAAACAGAATAGGGAAAATCGGGCCCTCTTAGGTTCCGTCATCATTTATATCTGTCTAATAATCAAAGCGATTTTATTTTAGCCATTACAAGAAATATGCCAACGAAAGAAAGAACAAAAAAAACAAAACAAGTCCTCTCTCTCCGCCAGCCAGACCTTCGAGTAGCCCTTGAGGAGGTCACGAACACCCACAACGCAAGCGCCGTCGTACGGACCTGTGATGCGGCCGGCATCATGTATGTGGAGATCATCTCTGCATCGGGCGAACCATTCCCGGTCAACCGAGCTATTTCCACCCGCGCTGAAAAATGGCTAAAATTCAACTACTATTCATCCACATCCGAGTGTCTCAAACATCTCAAAGATGAGGGTTTCACTATCGTCGCAACTCATCTCGGCGAGGAGGCAGCCCCCTACACATCCCTGGATTACACAGAGCCCACAGTGATCGTATTCGGGAACGAATCGGAGGGCATCTCTGAAGAGGCCCTCAAACTCTCTGACCACATCATCCAGATCCCGATGGTCGGCATGGTCCAGAGCCTCAACCTCTCGGTTTCTGTGGGTATCATCCTTTATGAGGCGATGAAACAACGGCAGAACAAAGGGTATTATGCCAACTCCAGGCTCTCATCCGACGAATTCCAATCCTTCCTCAACCAGTGGCTTAAAATCCCCCCACATGACTAGCTTTAAGATTTTGTTTTATTCACGAGCTGAGATTGCTGCAAAGGCGAGGCAGTGGCTCCCGAAGCTGTAGTGAACTACCGCAAGGGAGCTACAACGAAGGCTTTGTAGTGAGATCGGCTCGCCCCAATGGGGTAAAAGATGCTGCCAATAGAAAATTAAATGCTTTTAGAGTTAAATATGGCAGCAGCTTTTATGAATAAAACAAAAAAAAAGGGGAGGCAAGATGCCTCCCCCGTTGAGAATGGGACACAAAAGCAAGATTACACTCTTATGCACCGATACCGTTCATAAGCAGACCTGTATAGCTCTTTTGCTTTGTCTCTACTTTTGCGATAGGTTTCTGCGACCTTCTTGCTGTTCTCTTTCATCTCTTCAGCGATATTTTTGCTGTTTTTTTCCATTTCCTCGCTGATCTTCCGGTAATTTTTCTGGGCTTCTTCAAAATATTTCTCAGCATCTTCTTTGTACTTCTTCTGGGATTCCTTGTATTGATTTTGCAGCTTATCGCTGTATGATCTGAAGACATCCGTGTACTTGTCCCAATTTTTGGAGGAAAACTCAAACTCTCTTTCCTCTGCTGCGACCTCGATCTCCACGGTTTTCTTCTTTTTATCCCTTACGTACTCAATAGTGATCTTTTCGCCTTTGTCCTTGTCCTGGATCAATCGCTGCAAGGCATTCACACGCTCGATGCGCTCTCCATCAGCTGAAATGATCACATCACCAACTCTGAGCCCTTCTTTCTCTGCAGGGCTGTCCTCCAAGACCTTTGCGACAAGAAGACCTCTCCCCTCTTTGACGCCGAAATGCTCGCATAACTCAGGGGTCAACTCCTGTAAGGACACGCCGATATAGTTCTGCATCCCTCCGACCCAACGAAAAAGTTTCGAATCTTCAAAATCGGGCATCGGAACGGGCGTTACCCGCTCAGGGGCGAAAAGCCGCGGGAATTTGAACTGGAACTCGCGCATGATATCCTTTTCAGAGAACTCCCCCAGTTCCACTTTCACATTCATCGACTTCCCGCCTCTTTCGATCTTTATGTCGACATCTTCGCCAGGCTTGTGCATCCTGATCTCTTCAGCCAGCATCTCTGTGCTCGTGACTTTATTCTCTTCAAATTCCAGGACGATGTCCCCCTTTTCGAGCTTTGCCAGTTCAGCCGGAGACTCATGTTCCACATCGACTATTTCCACCTGGCCGGCCTCGTTCTCTGCGATAGATACGCCCAGCCAGCCTCTCTTCATCTTTCCGGTCTTTCTTATCTCGGTGCATACTCTATCAATCACATCCACAGGAACGGCCAGAGCCATTCCGGAAGACGGGGCTTCTGCCCTATCGACAAATACGCTTTCTTCCCCTCTTTGGACAATGCTCCATGTCATGCCACTGTCGATATAAGCTCCGCGGATAAGACCTACCATACGGCCCCGGCTATTCACAACCGGGCTTCCGCTCGCGCCCCTGACAACCCACACATTCAACCGGAGTTTATCCCTGGCAAGAGAGCTCACGATTCCCTGGGTGACAGCGGGCGTGCCATCGGGAGATATACTGACTACTCCGATCCACGCACCGGGAGAGATATCCTTAACCTCTCCCTTTGCAATCGGAGTTAGCTTCTTCGCATCTGCTTGGATCAACGCCAGATGGGTCACGGAATCCATACCCAAAAACTCTGCATCGATCCGCTCCCCGTCAGAAGTAATAACGTACAATTTCTCATCATGAGGAGATATGAGTGCCGTTGTGACAATATGCCCTTCCTTATCGATCACAACACCAGTGGCCACTTTCCTCATGCCATTCCTAGCCTCGACCCTTACCACCGATGGGTAAACCTTTTCTGTGATCTTATCGATCTCTACATCTTCAGTCAAAGCGCGACCCGGCACAGCACCCAAGCTCAGACTTAAAGCCGATAAAAATACAAGAAGGCTCAGGATTGCGTTATTTTTTTTTGTCATATTCAAAAGACCTCCTAGTAGATAATCTTAGTATCGGTGCTTTCAGAGACGTTCTCCAATATATAGATTGTAGGCGGCTGATTCTGTACGGTCCGGACCTCACCGGTATAATCGACCGCCTCAACGATAGGAATGTAATCTCTTACGCGACGCTGGTCCTGACGCTCAAATGCTGAAGGCGCAGACCGCTGTATGCTCGAGACCTCAGCCGGCCTCCTCTCAGGAAGCATAAAGAGACCGACAATGACAAGCAGGACAGCTGCCGCGCTGACGGCCCCGGCAAGAGAGAGACGCAGTCGCATATTCCTGGCTGATGTTCTTTTTCTCAGCGAGAGCTCCGCCATGACCTTTTGTTCAAAATTGGGTGGAGCTTCTACACGTTCTATCTTTTTCAGGAAATTATTTAATTCCATGTTCATACTCCTTGGGCTTTGCTAAAAAATCCAGGTTGTGTTCATCCTTTTCCAATATATGTTTCAACTGATCTCTGCCCCGGCTGATCCTGGCTTTGATCGTCCCCACAGGCCTTTTCATGATCTGGGCGATCTCCTCTTGAGAAAAACCTTCGATATCTTTAAGAATAATGGGGAGTCTGTATCGCGGGTGCAGAGAATTTAACGCCTTTTTGAGATTCTCGATGAGATAGGTGTCTTGATTCTTTTCCTTAGCTGCTATTTGCTCCCCAAGGCGGTTTTCCGTATCATCGATGGAAACAGTGGACATCTTCCGCTCCTTCTTGAGCTCTGTTTTCGCCAAATTGGAAGCGATCGTATATATCCAGGAGGACAGCGGCGCCACTGGTTTGTATTTGTTCGCCTTAAAATACACCCGCATGAATGTCTCTTGTGCCAAATCAACAGCCCCCTGATAATCTCCCGTGAGCTGTGTTAGAAAATTCACGATTCTGTGTTTGTATATGGATACGATCTTCTCAAATGCCACTTCATCACCTTTTTGAACAAGGTGCATCAACTCCTGTTCCTCCATTCTCAATTCTCTAAAACCTTTTTCTGTCTGATTTCGTTGCATCATAATCCAAATTTTTGGAATAATTTTCAGATAAATCCAGCACACTTAAAAGAGAAGTGCCCCCCGTTGATATTGCTCCTATTCTCTGTTCATCCTCTCATATACGATCTTCTCGAATTTATCTCTGAGCCGAGTCTGTACACTCGTCATAGGGATAACATTGCCCTCGATGATGACTTTACGGACTCGAGAGCTCAGCTGGATCGGAGTATCATCCCATAATGCAACATTCGCCAGTTTTCCTACCTCAAGAGACCCCACGAGCTCATCCACTCCCAAGATCTTGGCAGGATTGATCGTTAAGGCCTTTATAGCTTCCTCCTCAGAAAGGCCATGTGCGACTGATATGCTCGCTGGAACCGGAATACTGCGCACACGATGGCTATTGACTCCAAAGCCCAAAATGTCAAAACAAAAAAGGACGCCTTTCTTCGATAGAACAGCCGCAGTATGATAATTGAGATCATAAGGCTGCCACCGCTCAGGGATCGTCGTTGTTCCTGCCCAAATCACGGGAATCTTCTCCAAAGCGAGTTGATCTGCAAACTTCAGGATATCAGCTCTCGCATAGATAATTCCTTTCAACTTATATTCTTTTATGATCTGGAGCGCATTCCGAATGGTCACCTCATTGGACGTTATAAACACAGCGGGCATCTTTCCCTTCAACACCTGGAGAAGTGCTTCCATGGCTAAGTCTCTTTTGAATGGTTCTGATGCTCTTCCACTCTCCCTCTCTTTCTCGTTTTTCTGAGCATTTTTTGCTTTTTCAGCATAGAATAAAGCTTGGTTCAACTTATCTCTGACAAGAGCCATTATCCCTGGGAGTGTTGTAGGATAATTGCCGGGCCTTCTTGGCCCGAACCCAGACTGCCCTTTGGCTCCCATGTTGAAGATTTGGGCCATATCCCTTTTGATGACCATTTCTTCTGCAATGTTTCCGCGCAGATTAAGCACAACAGCCTTGCCATTGATGATATTCATGCTCCCACTGGTCGTCATCACAGTGGTCACACCGTCAATCCTGGTCACTTCTATCGTGCTGTCCTCCGGATTGATCGCATCGAAGGCATCGATCTGGGGAGTTACGACGCCAAGCTCGTTCACATCGTTTCCAGAACCCGGATAACCTGTGACGCCAACTGCAGTCATGGCGGCTACAAGACCTGGATACACACATTTCCCTTCGGCATCGATCACGGTTGCTAGAGGAGGGATTTCAATATCTGTGTCGATCTTGGCGATCTTTCCATCCTGAATGAGCAAGCTGCCGTTGGGGATCACTTCACCCACAACCGGAACGATCTTCCCGTTCTTGATCAGGATTTGTTCCTGCGACAGGGCCACATTTGTTAGAATAAAAACCAGGATCAGGACGAAGATCAGCTGGATTCTTTTATTCATGGCTCCCTCCTTCTCTTTGAACGCTGTGTTTGGCATAATCGAAGTAGATCTTGCCCTCTATGATTGTCATCAGACATTTGGTCGTGGAATCCAGAGGATGTTTTTCGAACACGGCAATATCTCCATCCTTCCCAACCTCGATGCTCCCGATGCGGCCTTCCAGTTCAAGAGATCTGGCTGGATTTAGAGTGATCATTTTGAGCACTTCCTCTTCAGGAATATCATTGTATTTCAAGACTTTGGCTGCATTCCGGAAGAGATGACGCCCCTCATCCGCGCTGTCGGAATTGATCACGATGTTCACCCCGGCATCAAACATGATCTTGAAACCATAAGGGCAACCGTCATAAGCCTCTTCCTTGAATCCCCACCAATCGACCCATCCACCAAAAGACACGCCAGCCTCGGCCATGATATCCGCCACCTTGTAGCCATCCACACAATGGCTCAACTGTAAAAGATCGAGGCCGAATTCTTTACAAAAGTTGATGACCCAGACGATCTCATCTGCCCGGTAGGTATGACAATCGACAGTGAGCTTTTTCTCCAGGGCCATCTTCAATGTCTCCATCTTTAGATCCTTCTTTGGAAGCCTGAGGTCTTTATCTCCAGCTTTTTTCTTTTTTTCATATTCATCCCATAGGACTTTGTATTCTTGGGCTTGGATAAATGCCTGTCTCATGATATAGGCGTTTCCCATTCGCGTAGAAGGCATTCTCCCCTTTTCCTGTCCGTAGAACCGCTTAGGATTTTCGCCCAATGCCATCTTCAGTTGATGCCGGACTCCTTTGACAATCATCTCTTCTGGCAGCGCGTTGTATTTGAGCTTTATGGTGACATTGACACCTCCGATCACATTGGCACTGCCGTGCATAGTCTTCACGGTCGTGACACCGCCCGCTAACGTCGTCAGGATCGTGTGATCTTCCGGGTATAAGGCCTCTTTCATCCACACTTGTGGAGTGACAGGATCGGTCATTTCATTGATATCGCCAGAACTTAGGGCGATATGAGTGTGGCTGTCTATGATCCCCGGCATTATGAACTTCCCGTTACAATCAATCACTCGGACTCCGGGTGGAATCGTTATATCCTTACCGAAAGCAGCTATTTTGCCATTCTGGATAAGAACGGTCCCATTCGGAATAACTCCTTGAGTGATCGTTAGAACAGTTCCTC
>JBATYS010000374.1:0-7701 GCA_049674205.1 Candidatus Aminicenantaceae bacterium | reverse complement strand
GGGTAAGCATGTCAAATATCAAAGAGATAGACAATCACCTCTAGAGATGGATTTTGAGGTGATATTTTCGGAAAGAGGGGTGACCTTTACGTTTTGAGGTTTATCTTTGCGGGGGGACTTCCCTCTTTAAAAATCTCGACAGTGATGACTCTTTCGCCCTGGACATTCTTGATCGCAATCGTGATCTCAACCGGCTTATCTGTCTGTGTCTGTACAAAAAGCTCGCCTGCCATGGCCATTTTAGAGTCAGTGCCAATACGGGGTGAGTTGGCTTTCAAAACGCGTTCGACCAGGATATCTTCCCTGGTATCCCGGATCCAAGTAAAAGGATCCACATCACCTAGTCTTTTTTGTGCAGCCATATTCACGTCCTCTCCAAAATGTCTTCCGCAAGAGCCAAATAATCCGTTGCACCGTAGGAGGAAGGAGAATACTCGAAGATTGTCAGGCCATGAGATGGGCTCTCAGCCAAGGAAATGTTCTCTCGGATGGGCAGATCATAAGCTTTATCACCAAAATAGGATCTGATCTTTTCGACGACTTCGCGATTGAGGATTCTCCGTCCATCAAATCTAGTCGCGACGACCCCCATGAGTTCGAGTGGAGGATTCAGGCGTTCTTTGATAATCGCGATCGAATCCAAAAGTTTGCTGAGCCCCTGTAAGGCCAGGAATTCCGTCTGCAGAGGGATAAAAACTTCCCTGGCCGCAACTAGTGCATTAAGAGTCATCAAACCCAAGGAGGGGGGACAATCGATGAAGATGAAGTCGTAGTTGGTGATGCTAGAGAGTGCCTTGGAGAGGAGGAACTCGCGGCCTGGTGTGTTGAAGAGGATCATTTCCGCCTCGGCAAGTTCGAGCGAGGAAGGCAGAAAATCCATGCTCTTGTCCTCGATCAAGATCTCGATGACAGTATCCTCAATCTTTGACTCGCCCTTTAGCACATTGTATATTGTCCGTTCCAGTTTGTGGGCAAGAATGCCGAGCCCGTATGTCGCATGCGAGCCGGGATCGATATCGATGAGCAAGACCTGTTTGTCCAGTCGAGTTAGAGCAGCACTCAAATTGATGGCTGTTGTGGTTTTTCCTACACCGCCTTTTTGATTGGCGATAGCGATAATTCTTGGCTTATTAGCTTCCATTTCCATTGGCAACCTGCTTAACCCTGATTTAAATCCAAATAACTCCGCTTCCTTTTAAGCGTGTAAAATTTTCTCTTGCAATAATAATCTAAGCCAAGGAATTTAGGGGGTCAATCCTCTTTTGGGGTGAATTTAGGGGGTGATATTGCGAATCCAACGTCACCCCCTTTTGAATAATAAACTTGTTAAGGATTGAATGAGTTCTGAGTAATGAAAGAGTTTCTCATGGACTTCATTTTAAGAAAATCACTGTATATGCTATAAACCGCTTTCACTCTGCGAGATTCTTAAAAAAGTTTTGACACACTCTTAACACCTTCCCTTTTCAAAAGGATAAGTATACAATACAATTAGCATTGATTAAGGGGATGATATGATCAATTCAGCTAGAAAAACTGCTTTTCTTTTTATTTTGCTCGTATCTATTTCTCTTCAAGGATTGGTCCGTTTTGAGAAAGGGAATCAAAGCCGAAGCCTTCAGTCGAAAATCGACAAGAATGTAACAAAGAGTCCAATACTATTTCCAGATTACGGGAGAATACCACTGTATTTTGTTCCGAATGAGGGACAAGTGGATGAGAGAGTGCTCTTTTATGCCAAAACATTACGATATCATCTCTGGTTGACGGAGGAGGGATTGTTCTTTGACAGTATGCGAAGAGTAAAAAAAGATGATAATGAATCGCGCCATTCACATCCTAAACACAGACTACAGCCTGAATATTCCGCGTATGAGAGAGATGTTTCGAGACTATTATTTCTCAATGCCCATAAAAATCCTGCCGTGTATCCACTAGATTGTGCATATTACAAAGTGAATTATTTTGTTGGAAATGATATATCCAAGTGGCGCACCAATATTCAGGCTTCAAGAGTAGTTCTTTATAACGAACTTTATGACAAAATCGATATGAAGATCTATGGTGTTGAGGAAGAGATAGAGTATGATTTTGTTGTGAGGCCTGGGGGAGATGTTTCAGATATTCAGTTTGAATACAAGGATGTTAAAGGAACAAGAATAGATGAAAGTGGCCATCTATTGATAGACACGAGGTTTGGCGAACTTATGCACAAAAAGCCCGAATGCTACCAGGTGATTGGAGGGGAAAGATTTGAGGTTGAGGCTGCGTTTATGGGAATGGGGACCAATACCTATGGCTTTGAAGTTGAAGAATATGATAGAGATTATGAGTTAATCATCGATCCAATGGTGATTGTATTCTCCACCTATATGGGGGGATCAGGAGATGATGAGGGATTTGACGTGGCAGTGAATGCGGCGGGTGAAGTGTATGTTACAGGAGACACAATGTCTTTAGACTTCCCCATTATAAATCCCATGCAAGAAATTTTTGCAGGCAATAGAGATATTTTTGTCAAAAAGATAAGTTCAGATGGAACGGCCCTGCTTTATTCCACCTATCTCGGCGGCTCGGATTGGGATTGGACCCCAAGTATTGCCGTGGATAATGAGGGTGCAGTTTATATTACAGGGAGTACAGAATCCGTTGATTTTCCTACAATGAATCCTTATCAGGGAAATAATGCAGGACGGGGAGCAGATATCTTCGTCACTAAGATAAATGCTTCAGGAACTGATCTCATCTATTCCACATATTTGGGCGGATCCATATGCTCAAAGTGGGACGATGGGCCACATGATTATGGCTTTGGAATAGCCGTAGATTCAGAAGGTGCGGCATATGTCACGGGAGAAACTTGGTCTTATGATTTTCCTATTAAGAACGCGATTGAGGGATGGCCTGGAGGAGGAGGGGATTCCTTTGTCACTAAGATAAATCCCAGAGGAACTGATCTTGTTTATTCTACATATCTCCCTGTATGCGCAGCAGCAAGTGGTTGGGATGCGAGTTTTGGCATAGCCGTGGATTCAGAAGGCGCGGCCTATGTCACAGGAGTCGAAACCTGTGATTATCCGTCTGGACATCCAGAAGATGTTTTTGTGATGAAGATACGCCCGGATGGAACTGGCCCAGCCATCCGTCTAGGAGATGGGCCTCTCCACTTAAACAGTGAGCAAGCACGATTGAATATGGCACAGGGCCGCGACATAGCCGTAGATGTAAGGAGCGCGGTTTATGTCGTTGGAGAAACCGGGCAGAGAACAAAAGATAGAGACGCTTTCATACGGAAGATTGATTCCACGGGAAAGCGCGAGTATTACTTCAGGTTGTATGGGAGTCGCGATGAACATGCTTATGCCATATCTGTGGATTCAAAGGGTGCAGCATATGTGACAGGATCAACAAATTCTGTAGATTTTCAGACTGTGAATCCGCTTCAGGAAAGCAGAGCTGGGGGGTCGGATGCATTTGTTGTCAAGGTGAGCCCTGCAGGAGAGGAGCTCGAGTATTCCTCTTATTTGGGAGGAGCTCGAGGCGATGCAGGCAGAGGCATCGCGGCAGGGGCAAACGGTGTGGCATACATAGTAGGAGCAACGAATTCTATAAATTTCCCTATCAAAAATCCTATTCAAGCAAACAATGCCGGAAGTAGTGATGCATTCGTCACCAAGCTATGCTTTTCTACGTATTCTTTGGAGGTGGAGGCTGGAATAGGCGGCAGCACGGATCCGAGTCCAGGATATTATGATATTTGTGCTGGATCAGAGATTATTGTTGAGGCGATTCCTAATGAAGGTTTTGGATTCAGCCATTGGAGCGGAGATGCCACAGGGAAGGATAATCCAGTGATTGTGGTCATGGATGCGGATAAATCCATCAAAGCCAATTTTGTTAATCAATATGCTTTGAACATTTCCGCAGGGGCAGGAGGAACAACCGATCCAGCACCAGGAACACACATGTATGACAAAGGAATAAACGTGACCATTACGGGGATTCCCGATATTGATTTTAGGTTCAGCCATTGGAGCGGGGATATCGGGGGAAGGACTAATCCAAAAACAAAGACAGTAAACACGGATTTATCTATAGTCGCCAATTTTAATCGGATCATTTATCCGCCCTTGAACTTATCTGGGGAAAAAGTTTTAAACCGAGCTTTTATAGTCTCAGAGTACATCAATGTTCTGCGTTGGCGAGCCAATCCTGAGAATGTGGGTGTTGTGAAATATCGGATTTTCCAAATGGACTTGGAGACTCAGAGTTTAGTGGCTGAGGTAGATGCCAGCACATTTGAATACTGGCACAGAAGTGTTGAGGGGGATAGATCATACACCTATTCGCTTGTTGGAGTGAATAGTGAGGGTTTGGAAGGGGACCCCGCGTATGTAACAGTGAATTGATAGTTTGGTGATTTTATAAAAATAGTTGCTAGTCCCTTTTTCAAGTTCATAAAAATCTTTATATAATCTATCTGAACAGGAGAATGCTGTGAAAGGAATATCCTCTGAGATCGAAATAAGCGCTTCAGCTGAGAAAGTATGGCAAGTTTTAACCGATTTTGATTCTTTCCCGGAGTGGAATCCTTTCATTAAAATGATTGAAGGCAATATAGAAGTTGGTGAGAAATTTAAAGTTTTTCTCAAATTGCCCGATTCCAAAAGCATGACATTCAGGCCCAAATGTTTGAAAGCAGAACAGAAAAAAGAGCTCCGGTGGATTGGTCACATGATTATTCCGGGTTTATTCGATGGTGAGCACAGTTTCATCATTGAGCCTGTTGAGGATAACAAGGTCCGATTTATCCAGAAAGAGCTATTTAGGGGGATCTTTACACCGCTCATCATGAAGAGCATCGGAGAAAAGACGCAGCAGGGTTTTGAGGAGATGAATCGGGCGCTAAAAGAAAGAGCGGAAGGCTTTTAAAATCAAAACATGTACCCTGTAATTTTTGCTCAACTCCTGAAAAAATATGCAGAGCACATTTTCCTTCTGAAAAAAGCGGACAGGCTGCTTTTTACAGGGGTAATTAAAAAAGCAGCCTGTCCCCTTTTTGTCACCCTTTAGACCTCAAAACTCTCCCACTCAAGCTTGATCCTTTCTAAGAGCTTCTTGAAGCGGTCTTCATCCCGGAGGCTTACAAAGAACGGATCGATTTCAGCTATGAAAGGATAGTTAATGAAACCGCGATCAACGGCATTCTCCAGCCATTCTAGAGCTTTATCCTTTTCACCTAGAAGTGCATACCCATGAGCCATGTCGCGGGAATGGTACTCAACTCCTTTGGCTGTGGCTTCTAGCTCCGGGGTTATTAGCTGCAGCGCTTCAGCTTTTTTCCCTTCCAACGCGTTCTTGATGAACAAACCATAGGTGGCAAAAACTGTGGAAGGGAAATCTTCTGCGAGTTTATCAATTATTGCAAAAGCTTCATCGCTTCGCTGTGCAAATATCAACGACCAGCCATAAAACCATTGAGCGATAGGATTCTGTGAATCCATGAGGTACATTTTATGGTAGGATTCAGCGGCGGAATCGAATCGACCTTTTAATAATTCTAGATAACCTGGCAAACTGTAGGTCAATGTATTTAGGGGATCAAGCTCAAGCGCCCTCTCCAGTAGAGGCTCAGCTGCCGATATTTTCCCACAGCTGGCATAAATTCGGATAAGCTGGAGTAAAACATCCGGATTGTTCGGATCTACAGCCAGAGCTCTTTTTAAATCTCTGACTGCCTGTTGCATATCCCCTCTGAGCACATGGACCGCTCCCCTTAAAAAATAGCCATGGGACGATTCGGGGTCCAACGTGAAAATTTTCTGTGCGCATTCATCTGTTTTCTGGAGATAATATTCTCCAGGTTTAATCCCTGCATCTACATAAATATAGAAAGCAGTCCCCATAGCTGAATACAGTAGAGCATTCTCTCCAACGATTTCCAGGCCATTCCTGATGAGCTGAAGACCACGTTCCAATCCATCTTCCGTGAAACGCCAAATCTCCTGCCGTGCCTGCAAGTAACACTCATAGGCTTTGACGTTTTCGATTGGACGATCAGCGATCTTTGCATCTTCTTTGGGACTGAGCTCCACTTTCAGCGCGTCCACGATGGAGCGGGATACTTTTTCCTGAATATCGAAGACATCTTCCAGTGTGCCGCTGTACTTGTCGGCCCAGAGATGAACATCATCTTTCGCATCGATCAACTGGGCAGTTACGCGGATGTTATCGCCAACTTTTCGCACGCTACCTTCCAGAGCAAACTGCACATTCAACTCTTGCCCGATTGTTTTAAGATCTTTGTCTGTACCTTTAAGACGCATGGCTGATGTTCGAGAAATGACTTTCACATTGCGTACTTGGGAAAGGTCTGCAATAATCTCTTCGGTCAAACCATCGCTGAAATATTCATTCTCTTTATCTGGGCTAATATTCTCGAATGGTAAAACAACGACCGATTTTCTCTCTCGAGTCGGTGCAAGGATAAGTGAAGATGTTCTTCTCAAATCTCTACCAAAATCGGATATGGTTTGATATCGACAGTTAGGGTCCTTTTCCAGAGCTTTTTGAATAGCATTATCTATCTGTTTTGGGACATCAGGACGGATTTCGGTCAAGGGCTGGGGCTCCTCAGTTATAATCGCATATATAACAGCTGGTTCGAGCTCTCTTTTAAAGGGCCGCTCCCCTGCAATCATTTCATACAGAGTGATGCCAAGGGACCAGATGTCCGTTCTATGGTCGACCCTCTTCCCTCTCGCCTGTTCAGGAGACATATAGGCCACAGTGCCCATGATCGTAGCTGTTTTGGTGAGATCAACTCCCCACGACAATTTTGCCAAGCCAAAATCCATGATCTTCGCCTGTCCCTTCTCTGTCAGGATAATATTGGCGGGCTTCACATCGCGGTGGACAACGCCTCTTTCATGAGCCTCTCTCAGCCCTTCTGTGATCTGAATGGCAATCCCTATCGCCTGATCTATCCCCATAGGGCCGGCACTGATTATCTCTTTCAAGCTCTGGCCTTCGATATAGGCCATAGAAATAAATGTCTTTCGGCCCGACTCATTGATCTCATATATCGTGCAGATATTGGGATGGTCTAATGCCGCAGCTGCCTGCGCTTCCTGTAGAAATCTTTCCTTCGCTTCTGCGTCTTTCGTCAAATCCTCCGGCAGAAACTTTAATGCCACAGTGCGCCTCAACTTCGTATCCTCCGCTTTATAAACCACACCCATCCCGCCTTCCCCGATCTTTTCGAGAATCTTGTAGTGCGAGATGGTTTTTCCGATCATAAGTTTTTTCTCAATTCCTTTCCTCGTTATATTCTTAAGGAAATTTTACCTCACAGGAACGGGCACGCCCACAACCTCCGCTCGGTCAGGCCATCCTCCCTTGAGAAATGTATCGATTGCAGAGTAGAACAGGTCCGGATCTTCAACAAAGGGCATATGACCCGCATTGGGAACAACCAACAGTCTCGCGTTCCTGAGCAAAGATATCCAAACACGTGCCCCTTCTAGAGGGCAGGATGGGTCTCTAACGCCATGTATAGCCAACACCGGCACTTCCCAATTTTTTGATTCTCTCTGTCCAATCCCACTCCCCAACCGAAGCGAAAATGGCATTGATGTGGAAGTTCACATTTTCAGGCATCTCGTTTTCACATTTGCATCTGTCCGAGAGGAACAATCCAAT
>JBATYS010000373.1:0-1587 GCA_049674205.1 Candidatus Aminicenantaceae bacterium | reverse complement strand
AGTCATTTGAAGAATACGGAGATACGCAAGACCGAGAATCATTTCCGCAGCATTGAGACCGTATCGATTGATCAGATCAGTGGCAAATCGCTGGATATCAAGGCTTTGGGCATCCCCATAAAAGGCGGAAGCCATGCATGACGCTTCATTACCCGAGGCGTCTTTGTATCTGGCCCGGCAGCCAGAATGGCATCCCAGACAAGCTTGGGGTCTCTGGACAATATTCGGGCGGCCCTCCTTCCACTCTATAAGAGGAGCAGGCGGGCTCTGGAATTGCATTGAGCCCCAGGTTTGTTTCAAATGAGCGAGATCAAAAGCGTAATTTTCCTTCTGCCATAGTCGGGTTGCTATGAGCATCTTTGGGTCGTTGATTCCTACCTGCCCGGTTCCGATCACACTGATCGCCTTAAGATTTTTTGATCCAAAGACAGCCCCAAAACCACCCTGTCCCGCTGCATTACTGGCATCGTGTATCAGGCAGGCTAACCGGCTTTGATTCTCTCCGGCTGGCCCAATAGCAACCACCGCTGGACGCTGGGTTGTCTTACCTCCTTCTTTCCCGGAAGGACTATTCCAGTCGCCATATTTCCCGCCTGAGAGAACGTAATCCCATATGGTTTTCTGGCAATCCCATGTTTCCTTACCCCAAAGCGATAATGGAGCGCAGTCACTGATTTGAACATCGCCATCTCTAATGTCAATCCAGACCGGTTTATCTGCTTTTCCCTGGATAACAACCCCGTCCCACCCGGCAAACTTAAGCATGCCTGAAAATCGGCCGCCAAGGTTACTTCGTGTGAACCAGCCGATTGGATAGGATTGGACCCCGATTCCCTGTACCTCTGTTCTGCCCGAAGCTGCTGGAACCAAGGTTCCGGATAGGGGAGAGGTCATCATGGTAACCACATTGGCCGGATCAAAGCCATCAATTGTTTTGTCTTTAACCATGTCAAAAAAGATGGCGGACCCCATACCATGTCCCCCCATCCAATGCTGGTACTTACTGGTGGGTATGGCACCGACTTTTCGTTCAGTTAAGTCCAAGTTCAGTATTTTTCCTGCGTAGCCGTTCATTCGGTATTCCTCCCGATTGCTTTTTTCAACTGTCTGGGTAGCCGAGTTTCTTCCAATTCGGGCCCCGCAAATTCACTTTGTACCCCGCATCTCCTTTTTGCTGGGGGATTTCCTTTGTAAACTTGATGGCGTCTACAGGGCAAACCTCCACACAGGCTTGTTTCCCATCAGGTCCTCCACCAGCTTCATCCCAGTGAAAAGGCGTATTGGCACACAGATCGCATTTTCGACTTTTGACCTCATCGTCATAATCTTTATCAGCTACAACAACCGGTCTGCTTGGTGTATAAGGGCAAACATCATAACATGTGCCGCAGCCAATACATTTCTCTTTATCCACCATTCTCACATTGCCATACTTGGCATTTGCTTTTAATGCGCTAGTCGGACATTCCTTCACACAGGGGGGATCCACGCATTGACGGCATTGCTCGATAGTCAAATCATCTGGAAAGGACTCAAAGGAATTTTGCATGATCTGTATTCTGGAGAGAGATAGGCTTTCCACACCTT
>JBATYS010000372.1:0-1505 GCA_049674205.1 Candidatus Aminicenantaceae bacterium | reverse complement strand
TGATGTATCCGACTTCGCCGGCACAAAGGCTATCTTTGGATTTTCTATCGAGTTGAAAGAGCCCGACATCTTCCACTTTGTGGACAACACTGTTGGATAAAAACCGGATCATCTCCCCGTGTTTGACACATCCGTCAAAGATGCGGCAGGCGATGATCGCTCCCCTGTAGGAATCATACTGGGCGTCAAAAATGAGGGCTTTTAATGGCGCGTCAGAACTGCCTATGGGAGGGGGGATGTGTTTGACGATGGCCTCAAAAATATCGGAAATCCCGGTCCCCACTTTGGCAGAGCACAGGATCGCCCTTTCCGAATCAAGCCCCAGTTCATTCTCGATCTGTTGTTTGGTACGGTCTATATCCGCAGATATCAGGTCTATTTTGTTTATGACGGGAATGATAGTGAGGTCGTGCTCCATAGCCATATAGAGATTGGCCACGGTCTGTGCTTCCACACCCTGAGAGGCATCCACAACCAAAAGCACTCCTTCGCAGGCTGACAAGGCACGGGAAACTTCATAGGAAAAATCCACATGGCCCGGGGTGTCGATTAGATTGAGTGAATATTCCTTGTTTTCCTTATCGGTATAAGGCAGGGTTACGGTCTGGCTTTTTATGGTGATCCCACGCTCTCTCTCCAGATCCATGGTATCGAGTATCTGATCCCTGAAATCCCTTGGAGAAACCAATCCGGAGGCCTGGATGAGCCGGTCTGCAAGAGTGGATTTCCCATGGTCGATGTGGGCGATTATGCTGAAGTTTCTGATGTTTAACATATTCCGTTCTCTTTTGTGAGTCCAATCTGGATATTCTATCACAAATGTATTCTAATCCTGATAATTGATAGCCCTATTATTTGAATACAGAATCACCCACTTTGATTTTTCGGAATACAAAGATTAGAGTATTATCATCATCAAATATTTCATCAACATAACTTTGGAGGTAAAAAATGCCCGTTATCCATGTAAATGTCTGGGAAGGTTTCGGACAGGAGAAGGCTAAAACCACAATCCAAAATATAACTAAGGTCTTTGTAGATTTAGGGATTCCCACACAGGCAGTCGAAGTGATTGTGCATGAAATCCAAAAATCACACTGGGGAATAGGTGGGGAACCCGCTTCTGAAAAGTTTAAAGATATTTCTGCTTAACTCTGCAAATCAGGGAAAAAGCCTGGCACGCCTGGAGGGATTTGAACCCCCGACCTTTGGATTCGAAGCCTGTTTGAAGAACCTCCTTGGATATGGGGAAATCCCCGTTTTCAGAGGGAAATGCCTTGTTTTCCTTTAAGCACCAATGTCATGAACAATCAATTAGAAAGTCGAGACTTCATCCGAATGGATTATTATGAGGTGGGTTTGGGCGAGTTGGCCGGGAGTTTAATTAGTCATTTCACTTCCTCTATATTGATCTCCTCCTCCATCAGTCCGTACGATTGTCTCTTGGATCTTCTCCTTCTGGATGCATCCCCGGTGGACCTCCTAAAATGCGATGGCTTTTTGGC
>JBATYS010000371.1:0-7317 GCA_049674205.1 Candidatus Aminicenantaceae bacterium | reverse complement strand
TTTTAGCAAGGATTGCATCATCACATCATTTGATATGGAAACGGTCAAGACCTTCAAGAAGATTGCTCCGGATCTAAAAACAGGATTAATTTTTGAAAAGGAGTATCGCTCTGACGTATTCGAAGGGACCTGGGATGTTCTGAGCAGCAATCACGAACTCGTGGATGCTGAGTTTGTCCGCCAGGGGAAGGAAAATGGAAAAAAGATCTACGTCTGGACGGTGAATGAAAGGGAAGAGATGCTCCGGTTGATCGGTCTTAGAGTTGATGGGATCATCACCGACAAGCCTGACATTCTCTTATCTGTGCTGGCGGAAGCCCGATAATTCATCCGCAACTAAGACGTGTGGTCGTGAATGATCCTCCATCCTTCGGGTTTGTGCTGGAGAACAATTGTAAATAATCCTCCCAGTGTTTCATCTTTTCGTTTGACCTCCCACCGCCCTAGAACGAGAACCGCCTTTTCGGATAGAATTCTGACAATAATGTCCGTGAAATCCAAGGTGCCCATGTTTTCACCCGAATAGTTCGTTTTGTATCGGGCGAGGAGGGCATCCCATCCCAAGATCCTATTGTAACCGGACTGGAACGTAAAATCCTCTGAACGCCAGTAGTACTCCATAAAGCCCTCTATGTCTCCTTGATTCCAGGCTGTCTTTTGTTTGGTCAACACATCGAGGATTTCCTCTTCAGAGTCGGGAGGCTTGGAAAATCCCCCTAGATTTACAAGAACGAAAACAAGGGTCAAAATCAATATTTTTTTCATGATCACTCCTTAAAAGAAAAATGAGATCGCGCAGTGTTATTTTTTACGAGAGTGTTTTGAGTTTTAGTTTTTGAGATTTTTATAGTCTTCGGGTGTATCAATATCTTCGAGTATAGAGGAAGAATCCAAATTCACCTCTAGAATATCCTCAGGATGGTCGTGAATAAGCTCCCTCAATCCTATTTCCGGATTGAGATTCGCCAATTCCTGACGGTACTTGGTATCGATGAGAACAGGATGTCCTCGCTTTTGACCGTACACAGGAAGTACGATCCCTTTTTCTGATGAGTGATAAGCACTGACGATCTGATCGATGACAGAACTTGGTATCATTGGCTGATCCCCTAAAAAAACGAGAACAGCCTCTACTTCCTCTGGGAGTGAAACAAATCCCTTTTGAACAGATGTGAGCATTCCCTCTTTAAAACGGGGATTGTAAACGCTCTTGACAGGCAAGTTCTTGATGACCTCTTCGATTTTCTCTCGATTGGATCCCAACACAATCAGTGTCTCATCCACTGTGGATTGGTTGATGTGGTCGATGACGGTCTCTAAAATCGTTTTGTTTGCAAAGGGTAACAATTGTTTAGAACGACCCATCCTTATAGATTCTCCTGCAGCCAAGACCAATGCCCAGATCATAGAGCTGACCTCCTTTTATTCTGGATCTGATTGCGAATAAGAACGAGCTGGGCCGCAATGCTCACAGCGATCTCTTCGACAGTTTTCGACTGGATCTCGAGACCTATGGGCGCAAAAATATGGTCGAATTGCTCTGTTGAGGCCCAGCCTTTCTCCAAGAACTTATTGCGCATGAGGTGTATCTTTCGTGCGCTTCCTATCATTCCGATATATCCGGCATTGGATGTGATGCATTCTCTGAGCGCGTTACCATCATGGCTGTGGCCCCGGGTGACGATGACCACATATGTATCCGGAGTTTTTGGAATGTCTCGGATGATTTTACCGATATCTCCGACGATCATATGGTCTGCTTCTGGGATATTCTCTGGATTGGCGAATTCAGACCTGTCGTCCAATACTGTCACTTCAAAATCTAAGCGGTTCCCTAGATGAGCGAGAGCTTTGCCGATATGACCGGCACCTGCGATCACAAGAAGAGACTGAGGGAATAGGGGTTCTAAAAAGAGAAGCGTTTTTTGAGAAGAGTCCTCTTGTTCTCCGTCTTGTATTTCCAGCAGATCGGGTTTTCCCGCGCGAAAGGTGTTCTTGATCTCTTCATAGTGAGGGGATCCCTTTTGCTCAGCTTCATCACCGAAAATTTCAGATTTTTTGATCCATTTTCGTGAGAGGACAACTCGCTTCTCTGAAGAGAATTTAATAAATGTGGCCAGTACACCTGGATGCCTGCTGTCTATAGAGTCCCTCATTTGATTTAGTGTATCCACAGAGTCTCGAGTATGGATATCGATGAGTATAGTGACTTCGCCTCCACAAATGGCTTCTTCCTCGGATGTGATCTCTCCACTCAAACTGTACGGCAGGAGACGGGATTCTTGTCTCTTTAGGGACGCAATCGCTGCATCCTCTGCTCGCGCCTCAAGGATTCCTCCTCCTAGAGTTCCATCGATTAGACCATCGGGAGAGAATATGGCTGATGCACCCGGGACTTGAGGACTTGAGCCTGTTGTTTCGATAATTGTTCCCAGTGCAATAGGCTTTTTGCTCTTTAGCTCTGTTAGGAGACGATCATAGATGTTCTTCATCGAACTTCAACTGCTCCTTTTTTGTAAGTCTTTCATGGTGAAGTATTGTACCATTTTTGGATAGAGTTCTTTATCCGAGATGTCGAAAATGTTTACAGGTGTCTCTCCCAATGTCCCAAACCAATTTTCGAGAATGGTTTCTCGAACCACAAGAACATAGTCGGGAGAAGGAAGGCCTATAACCTTCTTCAGCGCTGGCCACAATCCTTTTCCCTCCAGTTCAAGGGGGCCTACCTCATCGACCACACATATGTCAGCATTTTTCGATCTGCGAATAATGTTTTGAGCGTTATCTAGACTCTCGGGAATAAAGAAATAGGATCCGATCTTCTGCCAGTGCTTTTTGCCTGCTTTTCTGATGAAGGATGTTCGCGTTTCTCGCTTCAGGTCGTAAAGGTCATAACCGATAAACTCACCCTTGTCTTCGGTGTATAAACTCAAAAATCCGGCCACAGTGATATTCTTGCGTTTGAGCTGAGCCGTCACCCGCTGGAGCATGGTCGTCTTTCCCGAGTGAACTGGTCCTTTGAGAATATGTATCACAAAATTCCTGTCTATCCTAAGTGCAAGATCGGCCCGCGAATAGGACTTCTGGTTTTATACTACACCAGAGATAATACTGCCCTGGTAACAACAGTCGCAGCATGGTCTTTTTTGTATGCATTTTCTTCCAGAGGACGGGCGTCCGAGAGGGCTTCTATTGCTGCCCTTTTTACTAAATCCTCTGTAACGGATTTTCCTTTAAGGGCTTTTTCCGCTTTTTCCAGCCTCCATGGTATGGGAGCCACTCCTCCTAAAACGATCTTGATGTCTGTGAACACATTGCCTAATACGGTTCCACTGACAGCGGCTGAAGCTACAGCAAAATCCCAAGTGCCCCGTTCTTTGAGTTTGACATATGTGCTCCTCCCCTCGTTTTTAGGCGGAGGGATCTTGATCTCTTTGAGGATCTCGTTGGCTTTCAAGATGTTTTCTTGTTTGATGTTGACTCGGGGAAGAGTGTAAAATTCTTCGAGAGTAAGGGTTTTGTCGCCTTTAGCGGTTGCTATGGTCACCTCCGCATCCAGGCTGATGAGAGCAGGGGCGAGGTCGGATGGATGGACAATGTAACAGATGCCTCCGCCCAAAATAGCGTGATATCTGTTGCGGCCTCCTGAGGCATAACAACGGCTGCCGCCCTTTTTCCGGCATTCCACCTGTGGGTCACGGTAGTACCAGCACCGGGGCCTCTGGCAGAGATTTCCTCCCACTGTTGCCACATTCCGAAGCTGAGGAGTCGCAAGAGAGAGTGCGGCCTCATGAAGGACCGGATAGCTGGTTTTGATCGTTGGGGCTGCGGCCAATTCGCTCACTCGCGTCATGGACCCGATTCGGACTCCTTCTTGCGTGCTGGTGATGTAAGCGAGGTCCGGGATCGACTTGAGGTCGACCACCACATCTGGGTCTATGATCTCGTTTTTTATCTCGTCCAAAAGATCTGTTCCTCCTGCCAAGAAGAAATATCGCTGGTCGGAGGGCAGGGAGGTGACCTGTGCGAGGTTTTGTGGTTGTGCCAGTTTGAATTCTTTCATCAGATGACCTCCTTCTGCTTCAGAGCTTGAAGCACTTTATCGGGAGTCATCGGGATCTCTCTGATATGGACGCCTATGGCATTATAGACAGCGTTTCCGATGGCAGCGGCTATCGGGATCCGTGGTGGTTCACCCAGTCCTTTAGTCCCGAGGTTGTTTATCCGCGGGTCGTCCACATCCACGAAAATGGGGAGAATTTCAGGAATATCCATTGAGGTGGCGATCTTGTAATCCCTCATGTTGGGATTCACCAGCGTCCCTGTTGTGTCATCCACTATCCTCTGCTCGAAAAGTGCTGTGCTCACACCCTGGGTCACTCCGCCGATAACCTGACTTTTTGCGGTTTTTGTGTTTATGATCTGTCCCGAATCGTGGACTGCGACTACTTTGAGGACTTTGATCTGTCCGGTTTGCGTGTCCACTTCTACTTCTACAAAATGAGCGGCAAAGGTGTTGTAGGCATATCCGTCGGGCATCCCTTTCCGTTCGCCGTGAAAGACCGTTTCCCTGCGCAGGTCTCCGGCGAGATCTTTGAATGTAACGGCATTTTCAGAGTTGTTTTTATCGATAAATTTTTTATCCGCAAATACAATATCCGATGCGGGTACCTTAAGTTTCTTTGCCGCCATTTCTTTGAGATGGTCTGCAGCTTTAAGGGATGCGTCTCTGACAGCCGGAGCCACAGAAGGGGTTGTCAAACTTCCTCCAGAAGACGGGGCGTAGGGATAGTCCGAGTTCCCCAGTTTGACATTGATATCTGTGGATTCCAAACCCAAAGTGTCGGCAACGACAACAGCCATGTGGGTCCTTGTGCCGCAGCCAATGTCTTGAGTGCCGCAGATGACATCTACGCTGCCATCCGGGTAGAGCTTGACGTCGGCCAGAGTTCCGGGCACACCAGCGCCCCACCATATTTGTGAGGACATCCCGATGCCTCGGCGGAGTATACCATCTCCATCTCCGGGATTTCCGTTTCTTCTGTGCCACCCGATTTTATCCGCTCCTAACTCATAACACTTATCCAATCCCTTTGAAGAGTATGGAACACCTGTATCGCCCCTGTCCCGGGTGGTGTAATTCTTTTTCCTCAACTCCAATGGATCCAGGCCAATTTCATTTGCTAACTCGTCTAAAAAACCTTCCAGTCCGAAAGTCCCCTGCACGTGCCCAGGAGCGCGTGTGGGGCGGGAGGCTCCCATATTCAAAAAAACCGTGTATTCTTTGACTGTCAGGTTGGAGCATTTGTACACGTCCAGAATGGGTTCTGAACATCGGTCGCCTCTTCCTATACCACCAGAGGTGTAGTTTATTAAAGAAAGCGCGGTGAGAGTGCCGTCCTTTTTGACACCTCCTTTATAGGTTTGGAAACTGGAGGGACGGTTTCCCACACAGAGGGCGTTTTCTTTCCGGGTGAGTGTGATCTTTACGGGGCGTCCTGTTTCTTTTGCCAGAAGAGCTGCGACTATGGTATGGGCATTCAGTCCGAGTTTGCTTCCGAACCCACCTCCCATGTAAGTTTTAATGACTGTCACACGGCTTGCCGGGATTTCTAGATATCGGGCGATCCCATCCCTTACACCGTGTATATTCTGGGTCGAATCCCATATGAGGAGCCGGTCGCCTTCCCACTTGGCGATGCTGCAGTGCGTTTCCCCAGGATGATGGATCTCCACGGCTGTTGTGTATGTGCGCTCCAGCACAACATCCGCTTCCTTGAAACCTGATTCGACGTCTCCACGCGTCTCATCCATGAATTTTTCGACGTTCGGTCGTTCTTTATGGACTTGAGGCGCTCCCTCCTCCATTGACTTTTCTTCGGATACGACGTAAGGCAGAAGTTTGTACTCGACTTTGATCAACTTGAGAGCTTTTTCCGCTGTCTGTTCATCGACTGCCGCTACCGCAGCTACACGATTGCCCGTGAATATCACTTGTTTGCTATCCAGGTCAACAGCGGCCTTCACTCCCGGAAGGCTCTTCGCTTGAGTCAGATCAACAGAAACGATCTCTGCGTTCGGATACGTTGATCTCAGAATTTTGCCCACAAGCATCCCTCTGAGTTTGATGTCGTGGATAAAGGGAGCTTTCCCTGTGACGATCTTACGGCCATCGATCCTCGACGTGGGTTTGCCGATAATTTTATAATCCGGTTTTTTCTCCGGAGATGGAGTTTCTTGGGTCGCAGAGGTTTCGGCTTGTGCCTCTTTGATATAGAGGAGGTTAGGGTCTATTGTGTTATCAAAGTGTTCTTTTCGAGCCATTTTAAGACCTCCCCATCTTTTTTGCGGCTGCGGAGACGGCTTTGTATATGTTTTGATAATTCCCGCAGCGACAGATGTTCCCGGAGAGAGAGGTTTTGATCTCATCAAGATCCGGATTACTGTTTGTTTTGAGGAAAGCTGCGGTAGCCATTATGAATCCAGGCGTGCAAAATCCGCACTGGTAAGCATCCTCGTCGATAAATGCCTGCTGAACGAGGTGGAGTTCCTTTCCGTCGGCTAGGCCTTCTATGGTCTGGACAGACTTTCCATCGGCTCTGATAGCCAGATATAGACAGGAATAGACAGGCTCGCCATCGAGGAGTACGGTGCACCCCCCGCATTCTCCCTGGTTGCATATTTTTTTTGTGCCCATGAGATTTAGTCTTTCTCTGAGTAGGTCGAGGAGGGTTTCCTGCGGTTGAACGACAAGGGTGTATTTCTCACCGTTCACTGTGAGAGAGACCTGTTTTTTTGTGTATATGGGGATCTTCCCGTTCCCCGTCGAGATCGTTGTTGTTTCCTGACCGAGAATCTTGGGAACTACAGCAGCTCCTATGGCACCCCCTCCGAATCCCTTCAGAAAATCCCTCCGTGTAAAAGCCTTACCTTTTTGATTTGGTTTTGTTCCCATCATAACCCTCCTTTGTGGCTAAGAAGTGAAGTTTTATACAAGCCTGATCAGGGCCATGATGATGAGACAGAGGATAAGGGCTGCGGGTGAGAGAACATAATTGAGCTTCTGGATGGCAGGCGTCTTCGATATGTCGAGGGCCAAGTCTTCCAGTTTGCTTCCGACTAAAAAGCCTATGGGGACCGTCACAAGGGATACAAGGATTGCGAAATGGATGTAGTACAGAGAGAGAGGATATCCTGTCCCCGCTACGACACAGGCCGGTATGCCAGTGGCGAATCTAACGAGAGGGAACATGTTGGCCGCGAAGAGGGCGGCCATACCGCCGGTCAAAGCTTGACCTACCGGTTTTTGCCGGAGCG
>JBATYS010000370.1:0-4965 GCA_049674205.1 Candidatus Aminicenantaceae bacterium | reverse complement strand
AACACACCATCCAAACCTTATCGCTGATAGTGATCGGAATCCTCGTATTCAGTTCCTGTACAGACCGGCAGACGTTTGCCAAAGAGGATAAGCTAGCTAATTTCTTCAGCAAGAGAGAAGTGACGATCGCAGTGACAGACTCTGGGCTGGGAGGCCTTTCCATCCTGGGTGATGCCGTCGAAAGGATGAAAAAGGAAAATGTCTTCCTAAAAGTGCATTTTGTGTTTTTTAACGCTCTCTTTTCGAATGAGGGAGGGTACAATAGCCTGAAAACACGAGATCAAAAGATCGAGATGTTCAACAGTGCCCTGGAAAGCCTCGAAGAGAAACACTCTCCGGACTTGATCCTGATCGGGTGCAACACGCTTTCTGTCCTCTACAGCAGCACGTCATTTTCCCAGAATTCAATAATCCCCGTCGTGGGAATCGTGAATTCCGGCGTCGATCTAATCGCCCAAAATTTAAGAACTCATCCGGAATCAAAGGTCATCCTCTTCGGAACACAGACAACGGTTAGCGAAGGTACCTACACACAGAAACTCGAAGAGAGGGGATTCCTCCCGGAAAGAGTTATCCCCCAGGCCTGCCCGGAATTGGTTTCTTATATCGAAAAAGGGTATGACAGCGATGAAACCGAGATGCTGATTCTTGCCTATGTGGATGAAGCCCTCCAGAAATTAGGCAATCCGGAACCAGAGCTCTATGTGAGTTTCAACTGTACTCATTACGGATACTCCCTGGAACTTTGGGAAAAGGCTTTCGAAAGTTTAGGAGTAAAACCTAGGGCTTTTCTCAATCCCAATTTCAGGATGAATGATTTTCTCTTCCAGAGCCTACGTACAGGCCGCTATAAAAAAACGGATGTCTCCGTCCGGGTGGTATCCATGGTTGAGATCGAGAAAAAAAGGATCCGATCCATAGGCACATGGCTGGAGCGGCTGTCGCCCCAAACAGCGGATGCACTGAGGAATTACACACACGATCCCAAACTCTTCGAATGGGAGAAGTTCGTAAGCGGTGAGGGATAGAGAAATCCTTTAGTCGAGGATTAGAACCCCTTCGTTTCCTTCTGTCACATCCCCGATGACCCAAGCCTTAAGGCCCATCTCATCCATCCAATGAAGAGAGCGCGCCACACTCCGGGGACTGAGGATCATCACCATTCCCACTCCCATATTGAATGTCCTGAACATCTCGCGATCAGTGATCCGGCCTTTACTCTGTATCTTCCTGAAAATGGGAGGCACATGCCAGGCCCCCTTTTGGATGCGGACCGATAGATGTGGAGGCAGTGTCCTCGGGATATTCTCAAAAAACCCTCCCCCCGTTATGTGGGCGAGGCCTTTTATGTTGATATGCTTGAAGAGCCGGAGGAGAGGCTTTACATAAATTCGTGTGGGCTTCAGAAGCTCTCTGCCCAACAGCCCCCTCAACTCCCTTTCATTGAAGACCTTGCGGATGAGAGAAAATCCATTGCTGTGAACACCGCTCGAGGCGAGGCCCAAAACCTTGTCGCCTTTTCGGCAAGTTTTCCCATCGATGATCTTTTCCCGGCTGACCATGCCCACGCAGAATCCGGCCAGGTCGAGCTTGTCCTTTGTGTACATCCCTGGGAGTTCCGCCGTTTCTCCACCGATCAGAGCACACCCGCTCATTTGGCAACCCTTGGCGATCCCCTTCATCAGCTCGTGAAGTCTCTTGATGTTCAGTTGACCACAGGCAATGTAGTCCAGAAAAAGGAGGGGCTCAGCGCCTGTCACGACAACATCATTCACGCACATGGCCACCAGATCGATCCCCACAGTGTCGTATTTGCCCTGCAAGTCTGCGAGCAAAAGCTTGGTCCCTACTCCATCGGTGGCGGATACCAGGACAGGGTCTTTGAGTTTTTGAAGGCGGGGCTGGAAGAAACCGCTGAATCCGCCGACCTTTCCTAGAACCTCTGGCCTGGATGTTTTCTGGAGAAGAGGTTTGATTTTTTCCAAAAAAGTATCAGCCTTGTCGATGTCGACACCGGCTTTTTTATAGGTCAATGCAGTCATGGCAGCTGTACTAATTGTTTTATAACACCCCTTTTCACCCAAGTCAACGGAGTGAAAAATCTTTCGCTAGTTTGTCAAAGTTTTTTACACATGGTGTTGACCTTCAGCATTTTTCTTGACTCACAATTCAACTAATCCCCTAAAAAAAGGATTTTTTATCTAAACACGTTGTGGCATATATATTGCAATAGTATAATTGTAGGGTGATGGATAAATCTATTGTTGCATTCAAAAAAGCGATCATTATATTTTTTGCATCTGTATCCACTTTGATTCTATCCCTCTATGGATACCAGGAGCAACAACAACAGCTTCTGCCCCAAGAAAAACATGAAGTCAAGGTCCGCCTTATCCTCGTTGATGTGATCGTTACCAAGGACGGCGAATTCGTGAAAGACCTCTCCAAAGAGGATTTTGAACTCTATGAAGATGAAAAAAAAGTGCCCATAAACTCCTTCGAGCTCATAAGCTTTGACGAAAGAGAATTAACTATTCCCGATGAAATCAACCCACAAGAACAATCCCGCTCTCCTAAAAAAAGGCTGGCTGTCGTATTTGACAGCATCAATTCTTGGAAAAGGGAGGTGAAACACGGGAGCGAGCAAATCGTCAACGACCTGGTGTCCATTGTTAAGCTCGGTCATGAGGTCATGGTCCTTCAGCTCGATCCCTCTAGAGGGATCGAGATAATCCAGCCTTTTACCACAAACGAAGACCTCATCAGGAATTCCGTCGAGAGGGCCTCAGGAAGCATCTGGAAACTGGAGACTCAAATCGAAGTTTCCCACGCCGAACAAACTGAGACAGAGATCGAAACTGAGACTCAACCCGTAACAGGAGTCGATCCTAATGAACGGATAGGGATCGAAAGCACTCTCGACAGCACATACTTCGAGGATATGCAAAGAATAGATTTTATCCACAGAGAGAGGCTGAGGTTTGAAAAAACTGTGGGAGGGCTTCTCGCGACATTCAACGTGATGAGGGGTTTTCCTGGAAGAAAGTACGTCCTCCTTGTGAGCGCGGGAATTCCGGATCTGTCACCTCCGGACATGTTTCCCAACATCAGGAGCGGCATACCGGGCGCAGACATCGAGGATGCTTACATCAGCAAAATCTGGGGAAAGATAGAGGACATCCGGGTGTTCGATCCCTTCAACATCCTTGATAAAAATGCCTTCAAGAACGGTGAGGAAGTCCTCCGGGAGATAATCCGGTTCGCCAATACCCAGAATATTTCCATCTATTCCTTCGACAGCGGTATTTTCGTAAAAAACATCTTTTCCGGAGCCTCTGCCGAATACTACCAACAGAACGAAATAGATCATCTCAGGCTCCGTCAGGGAGATAAGATCAGAAAAGTCCAGAACCTGAGGTGGCTATCCGAGGATACGGGTGCGGATTCACTGCGAGGCGCGAATAAATTGAGCGACTTCCAAAAAGTCATGGGTACGGACTTGAACCACTATTATCAATTGAGTTTTTATCCCCGTCGTGACACAGCGGATGATTCATACCACAAGATCAATGTCAAAGTGAAACGGGGTGGTGTGGATTCGCGTTTCAGAAAGGGCTATACGGACTACTCGGACAATGAGATGGACAAAATGGTCCTCGTGACCGCATTTTACAATCCGGAATTCTTCAAGGATCTGCCTTTCCAAGGGGAGCTTATTCCATTCATTTCCGAATCCGGGAAATATGAGCCCTGGATGAATATCGCACTTCCGGTAAAGGAGATATTTGAGGACCGGTTTGTCGAGTATGCACCAAAACTTTTTCATCTTCACATCTGGCTTAAGGACAGGACTAGTGGTGAAAAAGGCTTTGGCGGCAAGATCAATATCGGTTTAAATTTGAGCCCCAAGTTCATGGAATTCATCAAAAACATCGACTATCTCAGTTACCACTTCAAGGGACCGGAGATCGAATTCCGCAATAAAGAATACCAGAGTGTGTTCGCTTTATTCGACCCTCAAACGAGTGAGGTGGGCACCTGGGACACAGACGTCCGTTTCCCCTCGCTCGATGAGATAGAGGAACACATTCTCATAAACTGTGTTCTAGGAGACCTGGCTGAAAATCCTGAAAAGGGAAAAAAGAGCTTCGTTCTATCCAAAAAAGATGGGGGATTAATCTGTGGCGAGCATAAATTCTATCCTAAGGTGACAAACCAGTTCGAAAGATGGGGGGAGGCATCCGTGTTCGTACAGGCCCTTTTCCCTGAAGGGAGAAAGACCATCCGGCCCGAATTCTTCTCCAGAGGGGAAGATATGCAGGTATTCCCCATAAAGGGAGAGTTGGTGATCGATTCATGGAATAAGAGGACCAAAGTCTGGAGCGGAATCTACCAACTAGATTTCAGTCCCTGTTCTCTCGGAGACAATTCACTTTTCATTGAATTCGCTGAATCAGGAAATGGATCTGAGGTGTATATGAGCAGGGAGCTCAAAATGACCATCATCCGCTAAGATGGATTATTTATAAAAGCTGCTGACAAATTTATATTCAAAAGAACTCTTAATATTATATTGTCAGCATCTTTTACCCTTCGGGCGAACCGATCTCACAGCATCGGCTTCGTCGTAACTCATTCGTAGTAGTTCACTACAACTTCATGAGTCACTTCCTCGCAGTTGCAGCAACCTCGGCTCGTGAATAATCCCTCTACTGCTGGATTATTTATAAAAACTGTCATAGATTGATTTTATCTTGCCCGGAGCAAGTTTTTCTGAGCGGATCATTCTCACAAGAAAATCTCTGAACGTCTCCCCCTTTTCATTGAATTCGCTGAATCAGGAAATGGATCTGAGGTTTATATGAGCCGGGAGCTCAAAATGACCATCATCCGCTAAGATGAATTATTCATAAAATCTGCTGACACTTTTATAACTCAAAACATTTAATATCTTATTGTCAGCAT
>JBATYS010000369.1:0-5530 GCA_049674205.1 Candidatus Aminicenantaceae bacterium | reverse complement strand
AACCATGAAAAATCCAGAACTTTCCATCTCACACGTCTCCCCTGTCTGGCCTCACCTGCTTGAAACGATAATCGTAAGAGGTGAAGGGACATATATCTGGGATAAGACCGGCCGTCGTTATCTCGATTTTACTAGCGGGATTGGAGTGACCAACACCGGCCATTGCCACGCTCGAGTCGTGGCGGCCATTCGAGAACAAGCCGGCCGCCTTCTCCATCTCCAAGCGAACACAGCCTATCATGAGCCAATGCTGCATCTCATCGCAGCACTGAAAGAGGTGGTCCCTTCAGAATTGGATACGTACTTCTTTGCGAACAGCGGTGCAGAGGCTGTGGAGACGGCCGTAAAACTGGCTCGCGCGGCAACCGGACGGACGAATATTTTAGCCTTCGAACGAAGCTTCCATGGACGCACGGTAGGCACCATGTCCTTGACGGCATCCAAGTCCATATACCGGAAGGGATACCAGCCCTTGATGCCGGGTGTATTCTTTGCTCCGTTTGCCTACTGCTATCGATGCCCTAAGGCGGAAGCGAATCCGGAGAAATACGGGTTTGATAAAGACTGTGTCTGGGTTTTGGATCAGGTTGATTTTTTACTCAGAAGCCAGACTGCTCCAGAAGAGACGGCGGCCATTCTAGTAGAGCCCATACTCGGCGAGGGAGGGTATGTGGTTCCTCCTGTCCGTTTTCTCCGCGGTCTCAGGGAAATCTGCAACAAACACGACATCCTGTTGATTCTGGATGAGATACAGAGTGGGTTTGGACGGACTGGGAAGTTCTTTGCACTGGAGCACTTCGGCATTATTCCAGATATTCTCATTACTGCCAAAGGCATGGCTTCTGGACTTCCTATGAGCTCTGTCATCTCTCGAAAAGAGATCATGGATCGCTGGAAGCCGGGTACCCATGGAGGAACATACGGAGGCAATGCTCTATCCTGTGCCGCCGGTGAAGCCACCATCAGGGTGCTGCTGGAAGAGAAATTAGTGGAAAATTCTGCACATCTTGGAAAGATACTGCTGGACCGGCTGAGTTCACTGAAGGAAAAATATAATCATATAGGTGATGTTCGGGGACTTGGTTTGATGGTGGGAGTGGAATTTGTTAGCCAGGAAGGACGTACGCCAAACAGAGAAAAGGCCAAAGCCATACAGCAGCGTTGCCTGGATGAGGGCCTTATTCTGTTAACCTGCGGGACGGATGATAACATTATCCGGTGGATCCCACCTCTCGTTATTGATGAGGATCAGCTGGATGAAGCGCTGAGTATTTTCGAACAGGCTCTCGAGTTAGCTTAATAGAGCAAACCTGGAGAAACCGGGAAAACATATTTAAAAATTTAGGTTATCGACGTTGTGCATTGTAGAGATAAAAATGATTGCGTAGAGTTGAAAAAATGAATAAAGAAGAAGAGGCCTTTTCAGGGAAAAGAAAAGTCTTAGCCAGGGCCATGACTCTCAAGAACTATGTGGGGCTCGGACTGGGTTCTATTATCGGTGTCGGCTGGGTCGTTGTTGCTGGAGATTGGCTTATCCGAGGGGGGCCTCTTGGAGCTATTCTGGGGTTTATTCTGGGCGGCTTGATGTTAACGGTCATTGGCTTAAGCTATGCAGAGCTCACGCCGGCTATCCCCGTTGCGGGAGGGGAAGTTGCTTTTGCCTATAAAGCCTTTGGTTCCGGGCTGTCCTTTTTGACGAGCTGGTTTCTGACTTTTGCTTACATATCATTGTGTCCTTTTGAAGCTGTCGCAATTGGATGGCTCGTTGAGTATCTCATCCCCGGTTTAAAGTCTAAATCGTTGTACACGGTTGGTGGTTATCCAGTCAGTTTTCTATCGATTGTTACTGGAATTGCCCTTACTTTATTTATCGTCATCCTTAATTACTGTGGAGTCAAAAATTCAGCCAGGTTCCAAACAATGGCCACAATTCTGATTTTTGTTTGTGTGGCTGCCTTTGCCTTAATCGCCCTTCTCAGGGGGAATTTCTCGAATATGCAACCTCTATTTGCAGGGACAGGAACAGGGACAGCGGTTCTGGGATCAATCATTGCCATCCTGGGGATAGTTCCCTTCTTTTATTCTGGTTTTGATACAATCCCACAGGGCGCTGAGGAATCAGCGAAAGGACTAAATCCTAAGGATTTGGGAAAGGCGGTGATTGCGTCCATAATCATCGCAGCTGTTTTTTATGCCGTCGTGATCCTGTCTCTCTCGATCTGCATGCCGTGGCAGAAAACAATAACGTATGAGCTGCCTACAGCAACAGCCTTTCAGACTGCCTTCGGGTACGCTTGGGCTACAAAGCTCATTCTCTTAGCAGCTTTGTTGGGTTTGATCACTTCCTTTAACGGATTCTTTATCGCCGCGACAAGAGTCCTATTTGCCACTGGGCGAGCAGGTCTACTTTCCGGCTGGTTCGGGGATGTCAACGAAAAGTATCATACACCCAAAAATGCCATCCTATTTGTCGGCCTGATCACTCTAATCGGACCCTTTATCGGAAGATCGAGTCTCCTCCCGATTGTTAATGTCGCGTCTCTGGCTTTTATCAGCGGTTTGTTTATCACCTGTCTTTCCGCAGTCAGGCTCAGAATAACAGCCCCGGATATGAGCCGCCCCTACAAGGTGAGAAATAAAGCCATTTTTTATCTGGGAGCAGTCATTGCGGGGATCATCATTTTTCTGATGCTGTTTCCTGGAACTCCCGCACAACTTCAATGGCCTCTAGAGTACATCATCCTGGGAATATGGATGTTTATGGGATATGTGGGATATCGATGGCAGAAGACGAGGATTAAAATGAGCGATGAAGAGATGGCCTATCAAATCCTCGGAGACTATAGATAAAATAATGGAGACAATATTATAAATGTCGTGAGTCATAGGAAATTAGAAAATTGAGTGAGAAATTGATGTCTGATCTTCACCAGGCGGCTTTGTTGCATGAATCGAAGACATGTAGACCTCTTTTTCTTACAAACAATTCTATCAAATTGCATACGATAAAGGTTCACACATTTCGAGCATTTTATTCAGGATAGTGCATCCAATCGCAGCTTCCCGCTTCTGAGCATCATCATTCTTGGCTCTCAGCCGTCCACCAATGATTTTCTTGTATCGATAGAATGCGTTTTCCGCGTGACTCTGCAAATAGTATCCAGACTGACGTTTCCATTCGGGCCATCCTTTACTCTGGATATCCGCAATATGCCGGTCTCGCTGAGAAGGAATACTGATGGAATTGTTGGATAACACAGCGTCTTTTCTTGGCGGCACGATAACTTCTGCTCCTGGTGAATGATGATCTACAGCCTCATACACCACCTCCCGGTCATAGATTCTATCCCCTACGAATCGTTCAATTTCTCTGTTAACTTGGATCAGAAGGTAAGGTACTTGAGACGGATCATGTTCGTGTCCATCGGTAACCTTAGAAGCCAGGATCCGACCATTCTCATCCACGCCAATGTGCAATTTCATCCAACGTTTGCGCCACCTTTTCCCATGCTTCTTGGAGTGCCATTCTCCCTGGCCGTAGATCTTCAAACCTGTACTGTCCACGATAAAGTGCACAGGACCTTCCGGCAAGCTCCTAGTGCATCTGCAGACGTTTAGCGTTCGATTCCGGCGGGACACAGTTGTGTGATCTGGGCAGGGAAGATACAATTCCATCAGTTTTAGGATGGATTTAAGGAATCCTTCGGCTTGGCGTAATGGAAGATGAAAGACCAGCCTGAGAATAAGCGAAGTCTCGATGGCAATGACAGAATAGATCGGCTGGCCGCCTCGCTTTCCGTTCTTTGGAGGTGTCCACGTGTCGATTGCGTCTTGGCTGAGCCAGATAGTAATATCGCCTCGTTTTCGAAGAGATTTTTCATACTCCGGCCAGTTCTTGATACGGTAGGACGTTTTGTATTTCGGATGTCTATACGCTCTCTTGTGGGCTTCAGCCATGCTGACCTCCATTTGATTTACGGATTTTACATGCTTATAATGTGATTATCCACCAATGTTATGTCAACGTCCTAATGGATTCATGCACCAAAGCCAGTCGGAAGTGAAATCTGGGGTGAATTAGATGTCTTTCTTTGCTGTTGGTGTGTCGGTTCAGCGAGATTCGGACAGATAACATCTATTGCATCCTTTGCTTTTGTCGGTGCATCAGGAAAGAGCTTAGTTTCCTTGATTTGCAAAGCGTTGGCTATCTTTTGTATAATATGAAAGTTATAGAATGTGAGATCGTGTTCTTTTCATAAGCTATAACCCCGGAAAAGGCCACCCCAGACGCTTTTGAGAACTCTGACACTGGTTAAACCTGAGGGAAAGCCGTTCTTTACGAATATTTGCCCCTAAAGTTCTTATTCCAAAGGTGTAAACTGACTCCGGATTGACACAAAAGGTAGTAATAATGCAGTTTTTAGCCCCTGTTCCTAAGCTCTTTAACTGAAAGTCGGATATGTCCATGACGAAGTCCTGATTTTGACCAGAGTCGGTCTCGGGAAGCGAAATCCATACAATTTATACTACATACATTTTTCCTTAAGAAACACACTGGAACAGATATATAAAATGAAAAGAAAAGAAAACATAAGGAATATCGCAATCATTGCGCACGTTGACCACGGCAAAACTACGCTTATTGATCATATGCTGAAGCAGAGCGGAACTTTCAAACAGCGGCAGAAAGTTGTTGAAAGGATAATGGATAATATGGAACTTGAGCGGGAGCGCGGCCTAACAATCACCGCCAAAAACTGTTCCATCTGGTGGAAAGATGTAAAGATAAACATTATAGACACGCCCGGACACGCCGATTTTGGGGGAGAAGTAGAACGCGGATTAAAAATGGCGGACGGCGCAATACTGCTAGTAGATGCCGCCGAAGGTCCTCTTGCACAGACACGGTATGTTTTAAAAAAGGCCCTTGAGGCTGACAAGAAAATAATTGTAGTTATTAATAAAATTGACCGAAAAGATGCCAGGCCCCGGGATGTGCTTAATGATATTTATCAGATGTTCATGGATCTTGATGCATCGGATAAGCAGATTGAATTTCCTGTACTTTATTCAATCGGCAGAGACGGAATAGCGCAAAAAACAGTTGATGAACAGGGAAAGGACCTGCAGGTACTTTTTGATGCTATTTTAGAAGATATCCCTGCGCCTTCTTATGACCCCGCAGAACCTTTTCAAATGCTGGTTTGTGACCTTGGCTATTCGGATTATTTGGGGCGTCTTGCCATAGGTAAAATATTTAACGGAACAGCGGAAAGCAGCAATGAACTTGTCTGCTTGAAAAAGGACGGCAAAATAGAGCCACTGCGGGTAATGAAGGTCCAGACCTATGATGGTGTGGAATTAAAGGAAGCTGAAATAGTAAAACAGGGGGATATCGTAACGCTTGCGGGCATTGAAGATGTACAAATCGGGGATACCATTTGTACAAAAGAAAATCCGAAAGCGTTAAAAAGGATTAGCGTTGATGAGCCAACTCTTTCAATGCTTTTCAGTGTAAATACTTCGCCTT
>JBATYS010000368.1:0-3254 GCA_049674205.1 Candidatus Aminicenantaceae bacterium | reverse complement strand
ACCCGGCCAGTGGAAATCGGATTCCTGCACTGGATAAGGAGAAGGCTCTGTCAAGCTTTAAGGAGCTGACAGAAAAAACTTTTCCCCAAAGACTTCTCTTCAACCCTCTTGCTGTCGATGTCAACGGCAAACGAACCGCGTATCTGCATCTGGAGGATGTTTTTTTGCTGGAACTCTCCTCCTCTCAATTTTCCCGAGTTACAGAGACAGAAAAGCCCGAAAAATCCCTCAACTTCTCACCGGATGGAAATAAGCTGGCTTATGTCAGGGACAACAACCTTTTTTTCTACGACCTTGACGCCCGCCAAGAAAAACAGGTCACACACGACGGTTCTGAGACATTACTTAACGGCACACTCTCCTGGGTGTATTGGGAAGAGATCTTCGGCAGGCGCGATATCGGGTACTGGTGGTCCCCGGATTCAAAGTCCCTTGCCTTCCTCCAGACCGATGAGTCAACGGTGGGAATCGCCTATTTTCTGGACCACAGACCGAATTACGCAAAACTCATCAAGCAGAGGCACCCCAAAACCGGCACGACAAATCCCACAGTCAGGGTCGGCATAATCGATATTGCCGATGGAAAGACCACGTGGGTGGATTTGAACAAGGATTCCTTTGAATATATTATCCGCGCAAAATGGCTTCCCGACAGCACAAAACTCAGCGTACAAACCATGAACAGGAACCAGGACAATCTCGATCTTCACATCGCAGACCGTTCCACCGGAGAGGCCACACTCATTCTCACAGAAACGAACGAGGGCTGGATCAACATCCATGATGACCTCCACTTTCTCGATGATGGAAAACACTTCATCTGGGCATCCGAACGTGATGGATACAACCACCTCTATCTCTGCACACTGGACGGCAAGCTTGTCAATCAGATGACCAAAGGCGAGTGGGCCACGGCTTCTTCAGGAGGAGGGGTCTATTGGGTCCGGCAAGTTATTACAGCCATCGATGAGGCCAATGGCTGGGTCTTTTTCACCGCTCTCAAAGAATCCTCCCTGGAGAGACATCTTTACCGAGTTCGACTGGATGGGACAGGTCTGGAGCGAATATCCAAGGAAGCGGGAACACATGGAATCTCATTCAGCAGAGATTCAAAATTCTATATGGACAGATACTCCAACATATCCACTCCCCCGGCCCTCACACTCCATAAGACTGACGGCACACGAGTTTCCACGATTGCGAAACCCAGGTCAAAGATCCCTGAAAAACTCGGCATGCAGCATCCCGAACTCTTCACCATACCGGCTGAGGACGATTTTCCCCTCCCAGCACAAATATACAAGCCCAGGGATTTTGATCCGGATAAGAAATACCCTCTTATCCTTAATGTTTATGGTGGTCCTTCCGCTCCAGAGGTGACGAATTCATGGCATTCGGGCTACTTTGAACAAATATTATTGAGAAAGGGATATCTTGTCGCCTCGGTGGACAACCGCAGTGCAACGGCCATCAGTAAAAAACTCGAGAACACAGTCCTCAAAAACACAATGGGTGACGGCGAATTGGGAGACCTTGTTTCCGCAGTCAAATGGTTCAAAGCCCAACCCTACATCGATCCGGAACGGGTGGGCATCTGGGGATGGAGTGGTGGCGGGACTTTCACGCTGCTTGCGATGACCCGATCCGATGAGTTCAAGGCTGGAATTGCTGTGGCTGCGGTCACGGCATGGAGGTACTACGATTCCATCTGGGCCGAAGCTCTGATGAAACTCCCCGATGAGAATCCCGAGGGTTATAAAAAAAACGATCTGAACCGATATGCCAAAGACCTCCACGGACGACTTCTCATCGTCCACGGCACGTATGACGATAACGTCCACATCCAAAACATCTGGAATTTTGTGGATGAATTGATCAAAGCCAACAAAATGTTCGACCTGATGGTCTATCCCATGAGGAAACACGGGATCGCCGACCGCGCGGCCCGAGTGCATCTTTACACCAAAATGCTCGAATTCTGGGAAAATAATCTCTAAAACAGACAGCTAAAGCTTCCAGCCTCCGGCTACGATCAAATTCATTCCGGTCACAAAACCAGCATCTTCGGAGACTAAAAACAGGACAGCGCTGGAGACATCGTTATATTTTCCGAGCCTGCCCGCAGGGATATGGTCATCCTTGGGAAGCACACCTCCCTCCATAAGGCCTGGGGAAACCATGTTCACCGTGATCCCTACAGGAGCTTCGGTTTGGGCGACTGTCCTTGTCAACAGCAAAAGCCCTGTTTTTGTGATAGCATAAGGAGTTATGGTCGTGAAGGCTGTCAGTTGCTCGACACGGCTGTACCCGAGATTCACGATCCTCCCCCACTTCCTTCTCCGCATTCCCGGAAGGGCCGCTTTCATGCAAAAAAGTGCACTCAAGAGATTGTTGCGATAGACACTTTCCCACTCTTTGGTCGTCACTTTTTTCCAGGGTTTGACCAGGATGGGGCCGAAATTGTTGATCAGGATATCCAGGCGCCCGAATCTATCCTGAACCCTCTGGATCAGGAGATTTGCGCTTTTTTCGTTGGACAGGTCCGCACGAAAGGCGACAGATCGTGTTCCCTTTTGTCTGATGTTCTCGACAACACCTAATGCATCCTGCCTTTGACTGAAGTAGTGAACGGCGACGCCGCCTACTGACTCTGCCAGCTTGAGAGCGATGTCTCTGCCGATCCCCCGGCTGCTTCCTGTGACCAATGCGATTCTGTCTTCCATCAGCTTTGTTTTCCAATCATACACTTAGGTTTTAATCTAAGTCAATTTCATCTGCCATTTATCAACACTACCTCTAAAAAAGGGCAGGGGAAGATGGATTGAGCGACATAAGGGAAGATCCCGACCCAACCTAACCCAGCCTTCATGAATCGTTCTTCGAGGGAAGTCGATGTAATCGACCCCGAGGACTGTGTGAGCACGGTGAAATTTGGAGGGCGGATTGGAATATTGCTGAAAAATTACATGCGAGCAGAAGGCTAAACGTGCGGAGTTCCGCAGGGCCGAGAAGACGATGAATGAATGGCGTTAAAAATCTGACAGGAGCGAAATCATCTTCCCCTGCCCTTTTATCGAAGATGAAGGAAGAGTTGACATCCCCGGTAAAGCAAGATATAAAATCCCCTTATACAAATCCAAAATTTCATATCTAGGAGGCATAGAAATGGCAAAAGAAATGAAAAAGATCATGGTCACCGGAGCTGTAGGCCAGATCGGGTCAGAACTCACAATGGCCTTAAGAGAGAAATATGG
>JBATYS010000367.1:0-3474 GCA_049674205.1 Candidatus Aminicenantaceae bacterium | reverse complement strand
GTATCCATGACCATGGTTTCAAAAGATACAGGCCTTAAGGTCGTCTGGATTCTTAACAAAAATTTTAATCTGGAGGAAAACGAATGAAAAAAATTGGAATGCTCTCATTAGTGTTTTTTCTTTTGTGTGGTTCGATTCTGGGATATCAAAGAACATCAGGAGAGCGAGGCGAAACAAGAACAGAAATTGTAACCATCAAGTACATCGATGTGAAATGGGCGGAAGACCTCTTGCATCCCTACACAAGCAGGCTTGGGAGGATCAATCGTCTTCATGAAGGAAACAAATTGGTGATCGAAGATACTCCTGAAAATGTGGAGAAGATCCTATCGATCTTGAAAGAGATTGACGTCAAGCCGCTCGATCTGCAGTTCAATGTCGATCTGATTTTGAGTTCAACGACCTCTCAATCTGAAGAAGGATTCGATAGAGAACTGAAATCCGATCCTGTAATGAGAGAACTGAGTCAATTGCTTCAGTACAAGTCTTTTAAACGACTGGATACGGCCCTCATGAAAGTCCAAGACAACAAGCAGTCTTCCCAGAGAATGGGAGGTGATCATCTGATGTTCCGTTTGCAGTTGCAGCCTCGGTATATCGAAGAGGACAAGGGTGATTCCATTCAGGTCGAGTTGTACCTCTTGCAGGATATGGGATCAGACTCTGAAGGAAAGCGGAGATCCATCAGCCTGGTTGAGACCACATTGAGCATAAAGAGCGGCGAACGGACTGTTGTCGGTGTCTCCAAGCTGAACGGTGGCGACAAAGCCCTGATCCTCATCCTCTCCGGCTCCGTCGTCAAATAACAGAGATGTAGGGTCCGTTCCCCGAACGGACCGTTTTGGATACGGTCCCTGCAAAAAAAAGGGACTGTCACCTTTTCTCTCTACCCCTGGAAAAAGGTGACAGTCCCCTTTTTTATATCACATCTTGATTTTTTGCAGGTCCAGATCTTTCAGATAGGTTTTGATGGCTGTGATGGCTATTCCGGTTAGCCCTAACAATCCGATGAGGTTGGAGAGAGTCATCATGCCGTTAAAGACGTCTCCGATGGACCAGGCCACTTCCACCTTCAACACCGCCCCCACAAATATGATGCCGCAGAACAGCCAGCGGTAGGGGATTTTTATCCGTATACCCCACAGGTAGCTGAACGCGATCTCTCCGTAGTACGTCACGGCAATCAAGCTGGAATATCCGAAAAGAAATGAGCTCGCCATAACGATCAGTCCCCCGAATTGAGGCATCGCCATGTTGAAAGCGTTGGCTGTCATTTCAGTGCTGGTCCCTTCGGTCCAGGCTCCGGTCACAAGAACGGTTATCGCGGTCAAAGAGCAGATCACCAGCGTGTCAATGAAGACATCCAGCGCTGCGATCAATCCCTGCCTCACCGGCTCGCTCGTTTGGGCCGAAGCATGATAGACCCCCGCCGTCCCTGTCCCCGCTTCGTTGGAATAGGACCCTCTGGACAGGCCGTAACGGATGGCTCTGGCCACAGTCGCCCCAGCGATACCCCCAGTAATCGCCGAAGGCTTAAAAGCTCCCACAAAAATAAGCGAAAGAGCATGAGGAATTTGTTTGTAAAATACAATGATCGTGAACATCGCTCCGAAGATGTAAAGAGCAACCATAATAGGACTCAAAAATTCTGTCACTTTCCCGATGACTTTGATCCCTTTGATCACGACCAGCCATGTCAATACAGCCAATCCCAATCCCGAAATCCAGGGATTTATCCCCAACTCTGACTTCATGACAAGGGCGATCGAATTGGATTGGACGGTACTGGTCGAAAACAGCGGTTTACAACCCATAAAAAAGGCATAGATGGCGGCCAACCAGGGAAGGCCCAATCCTTCACTTATGTAATACATCGGCCCCCCGGCTACAGACCCATCCGGCATGATCTTTTTATACTTCTGCCCTAGGACGGCTTCCACAAGTTTGGTCGCCATTCCCAATGTCGCCGAAAGCCACATCCAGAAGATCGCCCCGGGCCCACCCATGGCAATGGCTGTGCACACGCCCCCGATGTTCCCGTTCCCGACAACCCCGGCCAAAGACGTCGTCAAAGCCTGAAACGGCGAGATGTCTCCTTTCCGCTCCGTATCGCTTTCGCCATAATCTCTGCGCCCGAATCCGAAGCGAAAGGAAAGGCCCAACCGCCTGACCTGCACGAATTTCAGACGGATTGTAAGGTAGAGCCCAATCCCCAAAAGAAGAATTGCCGTCTGAGGGCCCCAAACGATCGAACCCATCAAACGGATAACTCGTTCAAATATTTCCATATCCGGACTCTAGTCCCTTTTAGCTCGTGCCCTCTTTATTTTTTCTCTCCTCCCGTCTCCGCTTTATTTCTTTCTTGACGGACTTGTGCAGCACCAGAAAGTAGTAGGCCAAAAGACAGACACAAATCAGTCCAAACCGGAAAGTATTCCCTTGGGCAAGTAAATAAAAGGCATAACCTGTTATCCCCACAAGCAGAAAGAGGTGGAAAAAGGCAAATATCCAGTCGCCCATACCAGTCATGATTGAGAGAATTTCACACCCTAAATAAGGGGCTTAGTCACTCAATTATTATTTTATTCTGCGACTTTTGTGACCGAAATAATCTCTATGGTCTCGCGCGGGACATTTTGCATGCCACGCTTGGTCATGATCTTGACGTTGGCGATGGCATCCACAACATCCATTCCAGCGACAACATTTCCGAAGACACAGTATCCATAACCTTGATCGGTCTTTGCGCTGAAGTCCAAATTTACATTATCCGCATGGTTGATAAAAAACTGGGCTGTGGCGCTGTGGGGATCGGGCATCCGGGCCATAGCGATGGTCCCTCGTTTGTTGCTCAATCCGTTGTCAGCCTCGTTTTCTATTGCACCTTTTGTGGGTTTTTTGTGCATGTCGGCCGTGTGCCCACCACCCTGGATCATGAAGCCCTTAATCACGCGATGAAAAATGGTGCCGTCATAAAATTTGTCGTCCACATACCCGAGGAAATTTTTCACTGTGACCGGTGCTTTATCCATGTACAGCTCCAACGTGATATCACCCATAGAGGTTTTTATGACAACTTTGGGATTTTTATCCGCGGCCGTGTTATTCAGAGGAAACGCCAATAAAAAAACCACAGCCATCATGCTTAAGAAAAACTTAATGAACATTCCTGCCTCCTGCGTAGGATTTCTCCGATTCTGAAAAGCCCAAGATATCAAAATATACGTTCCAAATCAAATCAGAGGGAATGGGATTGTGTCCTTTCAGTGTCTGCATAGAGTATAGGAGTCAAAACATAAAAGCGTGAAGGCTTTGAACCGTTGGTGTCTTCATTCGATATTCCCTCGTTTTAAGTCTACGATTCTACTAATTTATTAATATAAGAATAATACCAAAAGTAATTTAAATTCACCTCCGAATTCATCTCAAAAGGCGATTGCTGGATTACGGGTCTTTTTGTAAAATTGAAAACGA
>JBATYS010000366.1:0-2649 GCA_049674205.1 Candidatus Aminicenantaceae bacterium | reverse complement strand
ACATGAAATTTCATACAGGATTGCGCCAATGGGCCAACAGACGCCTTGAAAAAATAGAGCATGCGGACCTGGTTGTTGGAATTCCCTGTTACAACAATGACTCAACGATAGAGCATGTCATCGACACAGTGAGCGAAGGGATCGCCAAATACTACCGGCATAAAAAGGCTATCATCATCATTTCGGATGGAGGCTCCACAGACGATACAAGAGAAGTCGCCAAAGAAAAAACTGTCTACCCCTACATTGAAAAGATCGTGACGATTTACCGGGGGATTCCAGGAAAAGGAACGGCATTGCGCATGATATTCGAAGCTGCATCGTTCCTCAATGCCGATGTCTGTCTCCTGTTTGACTCTGATCTCCGGAGCATAACGCCGGAATGGGTGAGAGCTTTGGGAGCCCCTGTCCTGGAACACGGGCATGATTTTGTCGCTCCTGTTTACACCAGATACAAGTACGATGCCACGATCACGAATAATATCGCTTACAACATGACTCGTGCGCTTTACGGAAAACGCGTCCGGCAGCCCATTGGCGGAGATTTCGGCCTATCTAAAAAAATGATCGATTTCTATGACAAATGTGGGGAGGACGTCTGGATGACCGATATTGCGAGGTTCGGGATCGACATTTGGATGACGACTTCTGCCATTGTTGAAGGGAAGTCTATCTGTCAGGCCTATTTGGGAACGAAGATCCATGATGCGAAAGACCCCTTGGAAAACTTGGGTCCCATGTTCAGACAAGTCGTTTATCCGATCTTTGAATTGATGGAGAACAATGCCGCGAAATGGAAGGGTGTTCAGGGGAGCCAACCCATACCCACCTATGGGGACCCCATCCAGAAGGAACCCGAAGCCTTCTCCGTCGACCTGCCGGGAATGATAGATAATTTCAATGAGGGATTCAAAAACATCTCTGTGCTTTGGGAGAGGATCATCAATCCACAGAGTTTTGCCACGCTCAAAGGATTGACTAAAAAGAGAAAAATAGAGAATTTTTTGATGCCTACGGAAGATTGGGCAAAGATCGTGTTTGACTTTGCCGCGACCTTTCACCGATGGAAGAAGGACAGGAAAGACCTGATCGATATTATGCGCCCCCTCTACTATGCAAGAGTCGCTTCATTCATAAACAGAACAAAAGACATGACCACAGCTCAGGCTGAGGCGGTCGTCGAAGAACAGGCGCAGATCTTTGAGGAATTCAAACCCTATCTGCTGGAAATGTGGGATAGAGCCTGATTTTCTGTGACAGGAGGAACACATGGAACCGAAACGTATTCTCTTTGCTGCATCGGAAGTCACCCCATTCGCCAAAACCGGGGGATTGGCGGATGTGGCTGGGTCTTTACCGGCTGCACTTGCGTCTTTAGGACATCAGGTGGTTGTTGTCATGCCCCTCTACAGATCAGTCAAAGAAGGGAAATTTGAGATAAAACCGTATGAAAAGGCCTTGTCTGTCCCTTTTAAAAGACAACACCTAAGAGCCGGAGTCTTCTCCGCCAAGAAAGGACGAAATGTTCATTTTTATTTCATCCAGCGTGATGAGTTTTTTGACCGAAGTGGTCTTTATGGGACTTCCGGAGGCGATTATTTCGACAATGCGGAAAGGTTTATCTTCTTCAGCCGGAGCGTCCTGGAATTCAATAAATTGAGTGGCTTTCAACCGGATATCATCCACTGCCATGACTGGCAAACGAGTTTAATTCCGGTCTACTTAAAAAGCCTTTATAAGATCGACCCCATGCTTAAGCAAGCCAGATCTGTTTTTACTATCCATAATCTGGCCTATCAAGGTGTTTTCTCCAAGGAGATGATGGCGGTCGGTGAATTGCCCATGGAGCTGTTTTCGATGAGGGGCCTCGAATACTATGACAAGATGAACTTCATGAAGGGTGGGATCGTTTTTTCCGATATCATCACCACCGTGAGCGAGAAATATGCCCAGGAGATTCAGACTCCGGAGTATGGATATGGAATGGACGGTGTGCTTGGGGGAAGAAGAGGGGACATCTTTGGGATCTTGAATGGCGTTGACTACACATCGTGGAATCCCAGGACCGATCCTCATATCGCCGCCAAATATAGCAGTAAGGATCTTTCGGGGAAGAAAAAATGTAAGGAAGAGCTAAGAAAGGTCTTCAATCTGAAGGGGCCCCATGAATTTCCGATCATCGGGATCATCTCCCGTCTGGCTGAGCAGAAAGGTTTCGATATCCTAGCCGAGGCTATGGACGACCTCATGAAAATGGACCTCTGTGTGGTCATCTTAGGGACAGGTGATGCAAAGTATGAGAAACAGTATTCAGCTTTGGGAAAGAAGTATCCTGGCCGCCTTGGTGTGATGATCGCTTTTGATAATGTCCTCGCACATAAGATCGAAGCCGGTTCAGATATGTTCCTCATGCCTTCCAAATACGAGCCATGCGGATTGAACCAGATGTACAGCCTCAAATACGGGACCATACCTATCGTCAGGGCCACAGGGGGATTGGATGACACCATCCAAAGATTCGATTCGAAAACGGGCGAAGGAAACGGTTTTAAGTTCTCGGCGTATTCTCCGCAAGCGCTCCTTGAAGAGATACAAAGGGCTCTTAGCATATTTCAAGATAAGAAAACCTGGACCGCATTGGTCCGAAAA
>JBATYS010000365.1:0-4900 GCA_049674205.1 Candidatus Aminicenantaceae bacterium | reverse complement strand
CCTAATGCGTCATTCGCCTAGAAAATTGAAAACTTCACATATTTTTTGGGATTTTCCCTGATATCATCAAGAAATGCAGTCAACTGTATGATGGTTTCGTTCAGGCTTTCAATATAGGCCTTGTTTTGAAGAAGCTCACCCACTGTTCCGCGGCCTGTGTTGATATCACGGGCGATCCCGCTGAGCTCTGAGGACAGCGCTGCCAATTGCTCCAAGGTGTCATTGACCTGGTCCAGGGTGTCATTGAACTTATCCAGACTCATACGGCTCTCCGCCGAAAAATTCTGTGTCTCTCCCTGAGCCACCTCAAGAAATTCCTTTAATCCTTTTCCCGCCTGACCGAGCTCCATAATTTGGGTGTTGTAAAGAGCCATATCGAGATTGTCGACCTTTGTGTTGACTTTCCCCAAAAGTGTGTGAATAGACTCAACGGATTCAGAGACATTGGCGATCAAGCGGTTCAGATCTCCTTCTTCGACCTTATCCTTGGCTGTAGAGAGAATATTTTTCGCTATGGACATAAGGTCCTTGTTCTCTCCGATAATCACAGAATTTGGCTTGAGATATTCTTTGGCAGTGCCAGGGAGCACCATGATTCCTTTTTCCCCCAAAAAATTCAGCATATTGATCTCGACTTTTGAATCAGTAGGAATGTGAAATTTTTTATCGACGCTAACTGTCACACGGATTTTTTCCTCCCCAAATTCAACTTCCTTTGTCGATCCAATCCGATACCCACGCATAAAAACGGGAGCTTGGTCTTTCAATCCCACAGCATCCTCAAACAAAATGTCCAGTTTGTACTCATTTGAGAAAAAGATCTGGTTCCCGGACAACCAAAGAATCCCAATCAGAAAAATAATGGCGGCCAGGAACACGATCAAGCCCGCTATATAGCTCATTTTTTTATAGGTCATTCTGCACTCCTATATCATAGAGTTTATGCAACGATTCCTCAGAAATTTCTTCCTTTTTCCCAACAAACACAATTTTGCCCTCTTTAAGAAGCACAACGCGGTCGGCTACAGCATGCATTAGATGAATATCATGGGACACGATCACCGAGGTAGCACACACCCTTTTTTTGAATTTATGGATCAACTCTACGACCATTTCGATGTTGGCTTCATCCAAACCCGTTGTCGGCTCGTCATAAAACATGTAACAGGGCTGTTGAATCATCGCTCTAGCTATGGCAACTCTTTTCATCATGCCCCCACTCAACTCTTCAGGATACTTATCCAGAACCTCCTCGTTCAGCCTGACGAATTCTATAGCTCTCAGGACTTCTTTATCGATCTCATTTTCGGAGAGTTTTGAATGCATCCGGAGGTAGAGGCTGAGATTCTCCTTGACATTGAGAAAATCAAAAAGGGCATTGTCCTGAAAGACAAATGCGATCTTTTTGTGGAGGGCGATAAACTTGTGTTTCGGTAGGGTTAAGACATCTAGGCCATCATACAGGATAGTTCCTGAATCCGGTTCGATCAGCCTGACCAATGACTTGATAAAAACGGTTTTGCCTTGTCCGCTGGGGCCGAGGATAACAAGAGTCTCATTTTCATTGATGTCCAGATTAATCCCTTCGAGTACAGGCTTCCCATTATAGTTTTTGCTAAGTTCCCTGACTTCTATCATAACAGTAATTTTGCCAGATAATAATCAAAAAACACGATAAAAATCGCAGAGACCACAACAGCATTTGTGGCTGCTCTTCCCACACCCAGAGCACCACCATGGGTTCTCATCCCAAAATAACTGCCGGCAAGTGCGATGAAAAATCCGTAAACAGCAGGTTTGATCAAATTCCCAAAGTAGAATTCAAACGCTCTATAATTCATGTGCAATCCGCTTAAAAACTCCTTTGGCGAAATCCAGTCGGTAGCTATGGATGCAATAAAAAAAACGCTGAACATGGCAAGGAAATTGGCAAAAATTGTGATTATCGGGAGCATTATCATCCCAGCCAGGATCCGCGGCATGATCAGAAATCCAACTGGATCCAAAGACATAGTCTCTAACGCTTCAACCTGTTCTGAAATTTTCATGCTTCCCAATTCCGCTGCTAAAGATGCACCCAGTTTGCCAGCCAGGACTAGCGACAGAATGATCGGACACAACTCGAGGATCGTGCTTTTAAAAATGACGTTGATCACGTATGTCCTGGGTATCAATGCCGAAGACTGATAAGTTCCCTGGATCATAGCGCCCAGTCCCACAAAAATGGATATCACTGTTGCTATTGGGAGTGTTTTCACCAGGAAGACATATATCTGTTCCGCCACCTGCCTTCGGTAAAATCAGATGTGGGGCAATGCTTTAATGGAGTCAATGACAAGCTGCCAGGCCTCATATATTGCAGTAAAAAAATCGATAGTTCTACCACCGATGTTCTCAAAGATAATTTTTGTCTGCATATTTGACCCTGACTCAGGAAATGAAAGATTTATTTTAGTCGAAACTCATACACATTGAAAGTGGCGAAAATAATCAGAGTGTCTTTGATATCATACAATTTGATCACTCGGAATGACATTTATCACGGATTTAGAAAGGCTAGCTCGATGCCCTGGCAGGGTTGCATCGGTTGGGGCTTTCCCTTATCATGGTCCTGGAATCAGTAGGAAGGAGAACAGTTATGCCCCATGTACAGGCAAAACAGGACATGAATCTACCCCTACACCTCACAGTGAAAATCGCTCCTGTGGATGTGATGCCCGGAGAGAGCTATATCTGTGGTTACGGTGTCGACACCTTAACAGCAGGAGCGTCGTCAGAGAAACACTTTCACGATTGTGATGTGTGGTGGATCATAGTCAACGGGATCGCTCGAGTTAACGATTCTGGAAACGATATCGAGGCCGGTCCTGGAGACATGATCTACACTCCTGCGGGGGATCTTCACAAAATTGAGGGGATCACTATGGTCACCTATGTTTGGCTGGAAGGACCTCTCAAAGGGGAAAAAAGAAAAGGCCAGCTCCCACCTGACACCTAAAAATCGGGAAAGATCCGGTTCGGAGATATGGAGACCAATGGAGATCTCGTCTTTTATTCTTTACAAGGAAACACACTGGACTACACGATCGTCAATCTGACCAGAGCGGTATTCGATAACAGGGTCCTTGTGGACCCCAAGCCATCATTTTTTGGTCTGGCATTCGATGGAAGCCCTCCAGATAGAACAGGAGTTGGAAAACTGCGCTATTGGCGAGACAAGATCCAAATCCATCAGTGATTCCACCCCGCTATCAACGAGTTATCACCCAATAAGGCGAACAAGAAACCTTCTAAACCTTTTTCGGGAACCACGGAAAAAAGGCGTTCGTTCTTTTGGCGTAAGCTTCAAATTCTGCGTTTCCTGCGTATTTCTTCTCGAGCATCGCCACTCCAGAAACATGCAGGAGTAAAAACGTGATCAAGAGAGGGCTGAGGATGGCTATCCATCCATTTTCTACAGGCAGTGCGAGGAGAAAAATTCCCCACCACAAAACAACTTCACCAAAATAGTTGGGATGACGTGTGTATTTCCACAAACCTGTCGTTATTATCTTTCCCTTATTCTTCGGTCTTTTTTTGAACTGTCTCAACTGATAGTCACCCACCGCTTCAAAGAAAAACCCAATACACCACACTCCCATCCCGAGAAAATCAATCGCAGTAAGATCCTCTCGACCAGAAAAATTGACAAGGATTATTGACAAGGCAATGATAAAGAGGGATGCTCCTTGCAGCATAAAAATCTGAAAATAACTCCGTAGCATAAACCAACGTCCCCAGTCGTGGCGCCATTTGGCATAACGAAAATCCTCTCCCTTTCCTCTATTCCGCATGGCAATATGTATGGCTAACCGTATCCCCCAAATGATGACCAGGCCAGTCACAATAAAGTGCCGATTTGTCCAACCCTCTTTTAGGAAGAACGTAAATATGGCCACACCGATAAATCCCAACCCCCAAGCGATATCCACGATAGAGTTGTCCTTCTTTTTCAAGGCAAGGAGAAAGACCATTGTCATGTACAGAAAGACAGCAAAAATCGTAAAAAGAAAAAACCTAACCATAAAGAGCTCCTGATATTGTTCGGAAATTCTAAAGGATGAGAGACAGAAGGTCAACCTGCTCCAGGGAGCATGAGGCTATTGGATCGTCCTCTCAAGCTGCAGATAGTTCAACACGCTTCCATTGACATCTTTCACTGCAAGCGAGATCGTGTAGTCACCAGGATCGACGTACATTTCTGCAATATAAGGATAGGAACTTCTAAGAGCCTCTTCATAATCTCGAAAAGGGATTTTTATATCTTCGGTCAATTCATGACAGGGCGAGAAATGGTTTTGCGAATCCTTTAGGGCGATGTAGACTTTTATTCTTCCGATGTATTCATTCTCTTGAGAGTACAGGGTTAAGTTTTTTATGGGGATAAGGATTTTCAAATTCAAGCAAAGTTTTTTGGCCTTCTGCATGGGCTCAACAGACATGACCTGCGCCATGATGTGCATAGGATTATCCAGACGCTGCAGGAACAGGCGGGAATACACAGACTCTCTGATCTTTTCTTCAAGAGACACCCTCATGTAACCATGGCGCACACGCACATCATACTTCTCCGCAACGCCAACAAGTTTTACTTCAATGGAATGATATTTACCCTCCACCTTGTCAGGGGATACGTAGCCAAGGGAGTAGTAATACTGAAGATCATCTTTAATCTTCTCCAAACCCGCAGCAATCGCGTTGGTGTTCAGGATCGAGACACCTCCTGTCTCACTGGCCATGAGCTTCAGAGCATCGTTCTGTACTCTTGATGTCGCTCTCATCATCCCTGATCCTTTAGAATAAGTATCCCACCCAGCACCCTTATCTGCTGTTTGGACCGCAGCCTCTAGACCTCTAGCAT
>JBATYS010000364.1:0-3767 GCA_049674205.1 Candidatus Aminicenantaceae bacterium | reverse complement strand
TGATGCGTTTGGCTGTTGAAAAGAGAGTCTCCCCACAAGCCCATGCCATCGCTTTTTTAAAGCTGGCCGAACTGCAGAGCATACTCTCCCAAAAGGCGCCCCTTACTGGAGATGAAGATCAAAAGGCCCACTATTTCTACGCACTTTCAGAGATCGACCGGTTTCGGAAGGATCCCAACAGTTTCACGTTTATCGAACATCTGAATCCTCCACCGGGTGCCCCTATCGGAATGTATGACTGAGTGTAAATAACTTTATTTCCATGATATGAGGACATTGGCATGTGGACCGGAACGCAATATGTATTCATGCCATCAAGGTTTTTAAGGATGCTTAAGATTCTATTTTGACAATTAGCAGCGAAAATTTTATTGTGTAGTAAATAACCTGGACTATTCACGAGCCGAGATTGTCGTAGCTGCGAAGAAGTGGCCCATGAAGCTGTAGTGAACTACCTCGAATGAGCTACGACGAAGCCGATGCTGTGAGATCGGTGGGTTAAGTTGGGTCGGCGCCCGAAGGGTAAAAGATGCTGACAATAAAAACTTAGAGGAAGTTGAATAATAATTTGTCAGCAGCTTTTATGAATAATCCAGGCCAGGTGAGGATGAGGAGGGAAGATAATGCAGGATTTTGAAAAGCTAGGCGCATTTTACTTGGGGCGAATTTTTGATTTAGAACAAGGACGCACCAAGGAGGAACTTCTTCTTTATGATTCCAAAGATCTCACTACCCATGCCATATGTGTAGGCATGACGGGAAGCGGAAAGACCGGACTCTGCATTTCTCTTTTGGAAGAAGCCGCGATCGATGGCATCCCATCCTTGATCATCGATCCGAAGGGAGATCTGGGTAACATGCTGCTGGCTTTTCCAGAACTCCGGCCCGCAGATTTTCGGCCATGGATCGACGCAGATGAGGCTGCCCGGAAAGGATTTGACACGGACGCCTATGCCACTAAGATGGCCGAGACCTGGAAAAAAGGGCTTGCTCAATGGGGGCAGGATGGAGCTCGTGTTTTAAAATTCCGGAATTCCGTAGACATGACCATCTATACGCCGGGGAGTAATGCCGGGATTCCGCTCTCCATTCTCCGGTCCTTGGAAGCGCCCTCTACTGCCGTCAAGGAAGACGAGGATGCCTTCCGGGATCGGATCATGACTGCAGTCTCCGGACTGCTGGCTCTTTTGGGTGTTGCGGCCGATCCCATCCGAAGCCGCGAACATATCCTTATCTCCAACATTCTGCACAAAGCTTGGACATCCGGGACCAGCTTGACCATCGCAGACTTGATCCAAGAGATCCAATCGCCCCCGTTTACCAAGATCGGCGTCTTCGACCTGGAGTCCTTCTTTCCTTCACGCGAGCGCTTCGACCTGGCCATGCAGCTTAACAATCTGTTGGCCTCTCCAGGTTTTGCCGTGTGGATGGAGGGCGAACCTCTTGATGTGAGCCGCCTGCTTTATACTCCATCGGGAAAGCCCAAGATATCTATTCTTTCGATCGCACATCTTTCGGATAGGGAGCGGATGTTTTTTGTGACGATCCTACTCAACGAGGTCATCGCATGGATGCGTGGACAGCCGGGGACATCCTCTCTGCGCGCACTTCTCTACATGGACGAGATTTTCGGTTATTTCCCACCCACAGCCAATCCGCCATCCAAAACTCCGATGCTGACTCTCCTGAAGCAGGCTAGGGCCTACGGGCTGGGTGTAGTCTTATCCACGCAAAATCCTGTTGACCTGGACTACAAAGGCCTCGCCAATGCAGGAACCTGGTTCATCGGGCGGTTGCAGACCGAACGAGACAAGGACAGAGTGTTAGAAGGACTGGAGGGAGCTTCGGCCACCGCGGGGATGGAGTTTAACAGGGATAGGATAGACAAAATCCTGTCTGCACTCGGCCATAGAGTCTTCCTGATGCACAATGTGCATGAAGATGAACCGGTTCTTTTTCAAACCCGTTGGGTGCTTTCATATTTGAGAGGACCGCTAACGAGAAATCAGATCCAAACATTGATGGGGCCCCGGAAAAAAGAGGAGGTCCAGGAAGTGGCGAAAGAAGCCCCTGTGCAGTCGTTCCAACCCTCTCAGCCACAAGTGGAGCAGAAAATCCTGGGAGCGGAGCGAGCGATTCTCCCGCCAAGCATTCAGGAGTATTTTCTCTCGGTAAAAGGCGCTTTGAGCGCGAGCGAGCGATTGGTCTATCGCCCCATGGTCGCCGGAACAAGCCGTCTCCATTTTGTAAGCCAAACAGACAAGGTCGACAAGTGGGAGACCCTGTCGCTCTTGGCTCCTCTAACGCAAGAAGTGAAGGAGATCTTCTGGGATGAAGCCACGGCGTATGAGACCGAAATTAGCCTTCAGAAAGAGGCATCTCTGCAGGGCCAGTTTTCACAACTTCCCAAGGCCGCTTCTCTCCCCTCCAGCTATACTTCGTGGAAAGCCTCCTTAGGCAGGCATCTTTACCAGAACAAAGTGATGAAACTGTGGAAGTCCCAGGCTCTAAAGGAAACATCGCTTCCTGGCGAAAGTGAAGGGGATTTCAGAGCGAGACTCCAGCATCTTGCCCGGGAGGAACGTGATTTGGCTGTGGAAAAGCTCCGTAAACGTTATGCACCCAAACTAGCTAGATTGCAAGACCGATTGCGCAGAGCGGAAACGCGTGTAGCCAAGGAGAAATCCCAGTATGGACAGCAGAAAATGCAAACCGCCATCTCTCTCGGTGCCACTATGCTCGGTGCTGTCTTTGGGCGGAAGGTCACAAGCACGAGCACGGTTGGGCGCGCCACGACCACTTTTCGCGGAGTGGGTCGTGCTGCAAGAGAGAAAGAAGATATTGCCAGAGCTATGCAGGAAACGAAAATCGTCGGGGAAAAACTCTATCAGATGGAGGAAGAATTCCAGGAAGAAATGGACAAGATCAAGGATGCCTATTCTCCGGAAGATCTGGATCTGGAAGAGATCGTTATCCGTCCAAGAAAGAGCGATATCTTTGTGACGCCTCTGTCTTTAGTGTGGAGTCCCTGGCGCGTGGGCATGGATGGGATCGCCGAACCTCATTACCGCATCGAGGCATAGGTCGACATCCTAAAAGTGTAGTTTTTTTCGAGCGCCTAAAAAGACCTCTTAAGACCAGGAGGATTGATCCGTGATTGGGACTGGCTTATCGAGCCTGAAGTCCTAAGAGACTGCCCTTGATGACCTCCAGGGTAGAGCCCAGGCTCTTGGTCCGAACCTCCTCTTGAGTGGGGAATGATGCTATTCCCAGTGCGCCCACTTTCGGATTCCGCATCATGTACTTGAGGGCTTTCCCAAGCTGAGCCGGATTCGGCCCATTCGGTATCTGGAAGGTGTGACCCGGGATGTCTGGGGCATCGAGCACATCGAGGTCGATGTGGATGTAGACGACATCGACACGGTCACAGAGCTTTTTATATTCCTCTTTCATGCGCGGTGAGAGTTTGACCATCTCTTCGGTCGATATCATGGTGATGTGTGAATTGAGGACCAGTTCCTCCTCCAGAGGATCCATATCCCGGACGCACATCATGATGATGTTCTTTTCTGGAATGGCGGGCTCGAGGCCTGATTTAAGGCGCAGTCTGTAGAGGCACTTCCCCGCAGCCACGGCTACCGGCATGCCTCCCAGCATCCCGCTCAGTGTGGTCTCGGGCGTGTTGTAATCGGCGTGGGCATCCAGCCAGATGAGCCCTACGGATAGAGGGCGCCGGCCAGATCCTGAATGTTGCATCCCGGCCAGCA
>JBATYS010000363.1:0-2425 GCA_049674205.1 Candidatus Aminicenantaceae bacterium | reverse complement strand
CCGTTATGGCATCATAGAGGTTGTGTTGCCCTTAGATAATAAACCAGATCTCAAGGACCTTCCGAAAAAGATCAGAGAAGATATGAAGATACACTTTGTGGAAAACATGGATCAAGTTCTTGAGATTGCGCTAACTGAAAAATACCTGGAAAAGATCAACAAAGAGAAGGCCCCCATAACTTCTGAATTAACCGAGAAGGAAGAAGAGGAGGGCCAGCAGGAACCTCCTGTTAGGCACTAGCCAAAAGAATCCAGGTCATTGATAGAAATATTCTGATCAATTTTTTTAGTCTGCAAATGTAGTCAAATAAGAGGTGCAAAATGAAAGAGTATAATTTAGTAGATCTTGAGGAAAAAGATGTTAAAAAACTGGTCTCCGTTGCATTAGAATTAGGTGTTGAAGAGGATGAGGTCCAAGATGTCAACAAGCATGATATCACTTTTAAGATTCTGGAAGCCCAAGCCAAAAGGAATGGTCTTCTTTTCTCGGAAGGGGTGTTGGAAACCCTGGATGACGGTTTCGGGTTTTTAAGGGCTCCAGAATTCAGCTATCTCCCGAGTCAAGATGATATCTATGTCTCCCCCTCCCAGATCCGAAAATTCAAACTTAGAACGGGCGATACCATATCTGGTGTTGTCAGACCTCCCAAAAACGGAGAAAAATATTTTGCCTTGATCAAAATCGAGGCCATAAATTTTCTGCATCCCGAAGTGGTCTTAGGGAACCGCAGAAACATCCAATTCGACGGCCTTACGCCTCTGTATCCTTTTGAAAAATTCATACTTGAGGATGGTGATCAGAAAAACTTGTGTGCCAGAGTTATGGACATGCTCACACCCATCGGAAAAGGGCAGCGTGGACTGATCGTATCTCCTCCAAGAGCAGGGAAGACAACGCTGCTAAAGACCATAGCGAAATCGATAGAAAAGAATCATCCGGAAGTCTTCCTTATCGTGCTGCTCGTAGCAGAACGACCTGAAGAAGTGACGGACTTCAAAAGAAGCATCATGGGCGAAGTCATAGCCTCAACTTTTGATGAACCGCCCATCCGCAACGCTCAGGTTGCCAATATCGTGTTAGAAAAAGCCAAACGGCTCGTTGAGCTTAAAAGAGATGTCACGATACTGCTAGACAGCATCACCAGACTTGCCAGAGCCCACAATGCCATAGTCCCACCCTCAGGAAAGGTTCTCTCCGGAGGGGTGGATGCCAATGCATTGAACAAGCCAAAAAAGTTTTTTGGTTCTGCCAGAAAGATCGAGGAAGGCGGCAGTCTGACTATCGTCGCTACAGCCTTAGTCGACACCGGAAGCCGGATGGACGAAGTCATCTTCGAAGAATTCAAAGGAACAGGAAACATGGAAATCAACCTCGACAGACGACTCGTTGACAAGAGACTGTTTCCTGCGATAGACATCAACCGGTCCGGGACGCGAAAAGAAGAACTGCTTATCAATGAAAAAGACCTTAACAGAATATGGGTACTCCGCAAAGTCCTCAGCCAGTTGAATGAAGTCGAGGCCATGGAACTCCTCATGGAAAGGATGTCCAAAACCAAAACTAACAGTGATTTTCTGGACGCAATGAGCAAGGGTCTTTAAGTAGCTTTCTGGTATCCAGCTCCCTTTTTCCAACACACGGGACTGCCCCTAATTTCTCCTTAAATTCATCCTAAAAGCATCAGAAAGACACCAGCTGCGATAGCCGAACCTATTACACCTGCAACATTCGGCCCCATGGCAGGCATGAGAGGATTGACTTTCCCCCCCGTCTGTTCTGCAACAAAATTCTGGACGACCCTCGCAGACATAGGCACCGCAGAAACTCCGGCAGCACCTATACAGGGATTGATCTTATTATCTTTGGATAGGAACACGTTCAAGATCTTTGCAAAAACGACACCGCCCGCAGTGCTGAAGGAAAACGCGATTGCACCCAAAATAAGAATATAAAGGGTTCTGACACTCAGGAAATGTTCAGCATCCATCGTAGCACCAACGGCAAGCCCAAGAAAGATGGTAACGATATCGATCAACGAACCACCCGCTGTTTTGCGCAGACGTTCGGTCACACCACACTCCCTAAGCAAGTTGCCGAACATCAACATACCGATGAGGGGAGCGCTTGAAGGAATCGCCAAGGATGCGACGATACCGGTCACTATCGGGAAAAGAATAGCCGCAGTCTGAGAAACCGGGATGGCCTGGGGCATGTCAATGGAACGTTCTTTTTTTGAGGTGAGCATTCGGATGATCGGAGGCTGGATGATCGGTACCAGTGACATGTAGCTGTAGGCTGCAACCGCTATAGGACCTAAAAGATGTGGAGCCAGCTGACTGGCCAGAAAGATGGAGGTCGGACCGTCAGCCCCACCGATAATACCTATCGACGCGGCCTCTTTGTAGCTGAAGCCCAAAACATAGG
>JBATYS010000362.1:0-8797 GCA_049674205.1 Candidatus Aminicenantaceae bacterium | reverse complement strand
GACCTGAAACTCCTCTTAATAACACGCAGATTTGGCCTGAACCAGAGCTTTCGTGCTCCTTCATACTCACATTTCCAGCCTGAAGCGTCAATCCCCCGTAGAGAGGATATCCAAGGTGATTTTTGGGGTTTACAGCTCATCTTTCCGGTGAGGTAGCCATTCATAAAATATGCTGACAAATTTATGCTCAAAAGCTTTTCATATCTTATTGTCAGCATCTTTTACCCCTCGGGCGAGTTAATCTCACCGAATCTGTTGCGTTATGTCTGGTCTCGCGGTAGTAAACTACATCTTCGCCCTCCATGCCTTACATCTTCGGCAACCTTAACTCGTGAATAACTACCTTCCTCTCTAGCCATTCATAAAATATGCTGACACTTAACTTTAAAACGAAAATTTAGGAAACTTCGTTGCTTCATCACGATAATCCTTTCGATCCATAAATCTTCAACCCTCTCTTCATATCGGATTTAGAGGTGCTTCTCCAGAGTGTCGCGGGATTGACAAAATTCAGGGAAAGCTTTATCTTAAAACAGGTGAAAAAAAAGAAGATCTGGATCATTGCAGCGTTGGCGTTTGCCATGATCTTTTTATTCACGCTTAAAAAGATCGGATTCAGTGAATCGTCTTTTTTCTTCATAAAACCGGAAGTCGACCCTCAAACCTCCAAGAAACCTAAATATGACTACATGAGCACTTTTTTATCCAGGGATACGGAACCCCTAGGGCTCATAGAGAACATCGCTCTAAAAAAGTTTTTGGAGCAACCCAGCATCAAGTGGGCCATTCGTTCTGGTAAAAAACACATTTTGAACTAGGTCAGACATTTATTTTTTCTCATGATGATTCAATTTTTTGGATTGAGAAGAGAAATTTTAGGATGAACAAAAAAGTCTTACTCGTCCTTCTTCCCACGCTGGCACTGCTAGTGTTGGGAGGCATCAATATCTACAAGAAAGCCACATGGACCGAGCCCACAGACGGCGTTATTTGGGAAGAGCAGCCTGAGGGCCTGACAGCCATACAGGTCGAGACAGACAGCCCAGCCTATTTAGCAGGGATCCAAAAAGGCGACATCCTCTACAAGATCAACGATAATCCTGTGCGCACCAAGATCGATGTGTCCAAGAACCTGTGGATCGCAGAAAGTTCCAACCAGAAGGTGATCTATGAGATCATTCACGAAGGGGATCAGATTTTTCCCTCCTTAAACTACATCAGCAAAATAGGGAGCAATCTCATCTATTTTTTCTTGGTCCTCATCGGTCTGACCACGATCGCACTGGGCTTGATCGTTTTTCTGAATTCTAAAAAACCTTTCTCTCTTCCATATGTCTTCTTTTTTCTGACCTCGCTGGTGTTGTATTCATTTCATACCTTTTCACCCACGGGTCAGTTAAACGTCTTGGACAGTCTTTTTTACTGGTTAGACAAGATCGCATTCCTCGTATTCCCTCCACTTCTCCTCCACTTTTTCATCATCTTTCCGAAGCGAAAAAAGAATCTCAGAAACAGGCTCTCCTCCATCTACATTCTCTACATTCCTGCCTTCGCACTCTTGCTTGCAAAGATCTTCATCTTCGCTTCCCATATCTTTAGGTTGGGCGAGACATTCATCCTTAACTTTTACCAAACCACAGAAAAACTAGAGCTTGCCCATTTTGGTTTTTTCTCGATCCTTGCTCTCTCTCTCCTGATCGTTGACACACGCCGGGTCTCCAATCTCATCATCAAGAGACAGCTCAAATGGATCTCTTATGGAATAGGAATCGCGATCATTCCGTTCATATTTTTCTACATCATCCCCTTCCTGCTCGGATTCGTTCCAACCAAAATTGCTGAACTCACTGTTGTTTTCCAGGCGCTCATTCCTCTAGCGCTGGCCTATTCCATCTCCAATTACAAGCTCGTCAATCTGGAGGTCGTCCTCAAAAAGGCGGCCCCTCTTGTCTTCTCCTATGTGGTCATCGCCATCCTGTATTTCTTTGTCAGCTCTCAAACCGATATCCTCCCGGAGAACAGATTGAGGGCTCTCATTCTCGGAATTCTGGCCATCATTCTCGGAGCAACCCTGTTCACTCCATTAAAAAGCCTCATACAATCCATCCTTGACCGGATCATCTACAGAACAAGCTACAAATACCGCAAAACACTGCTATCCATTAGTCAGGAACTCAGTCGAGAAAGAAACCTGCAGAACCTGTCTGAATCCATCCTTGAGCTCATCTCAAACGCACTGTCTCTTGAATATATCGCGCTACTGCTCCCTCTGGACACAGAGAATACATTCTACATCCTGAGATCGAGGGGGAAAGCTTCCTCCATATTCAACCAGGTCTCGTTCGACAATGAGCTCTATGAACAGCTGAAGGAACAGGAATTTCTATCGATTTTTTCATTTCCTGATAGAAAAGATCTCCAGCAGAAATTTGGGGAGTTTTCTGTGTTCGGCCTCTTCCATTTTATGCCTCTCAAAGTGGAGGACAAATTGATCGGATGCCTGGGGATGGGGACAAAGACAGACGGAGCCTTCCTGAACGCCGAGGACTGGGAGCTTCTGCGAACGATCTCTTCACCCGTCGCCCTCGCTCTCGAAAACGCCTACCTCTACGACCAGGCGACCATAAGAGCTCTGGAGCTGGAGAGGCTCAAGGACTACAGTCAAAACATCATCGAAAGCCTTACTGTCGGTGTTGCCGTTCTCGATGAAGAGGGAAAAATCATGGGATGGAACCGTGTCCTCGAAGACATCTTTTCCATAAAGAAAGAGAGCGTTATGGAAGAGAAATTGATGGATGTTATCGGGGAGAAGAACTATTCAGCCATTTTCCCCTCCGATACGCATAAGGATTACAGGCTGTTGAGCGAAATCACGCTGGACATGCCTTCCAGAGGTAAAAAAATCTTTGATATCGTCAAGACTCCTCTTCTCGATAACGAGATGAGTCCCTACGGAACGATCATCGTTTTTGAGGACATCACAGAAAAGATATCTCTCCAACAACAGCTACTCACTTCGGAAAAACTCGCTTCTATAGGCCTGCTCTCAGCTGGCGTAGCCCATGAGATCAATACTCCTCTGACAGGAATCTCGAGTTACGTCCAGATCCTGCAGAAAAAGCTGTCCGCATCCCCTCACACAAAAATACTGGAAAAAATCGATACGCAGACCGAAAGATTAGGCCGGATCGTCAAAAACCTTCTGAATTTTGCAAGAAACCCAGCTGAGTCGACTTTTTTCCAAACAGACCTGAAGGAGAGTCTGCAGTCCATCATATCTTTAATCGACTACAAGCTGAAGAGCTTAAACATCACCTTGGAGACAAACCTCTCACCCCTTAAGCCCATCTGGGCCATGGAAGAAAGGCTGCAACAAGTTTTAATAAACATCTTCCTTAACGCTATCGATGCGATGCCGAATGGTGGAACTCTGAGCCTCGAGCTTTCACAGCTTGATAATCTGGCTGTCATAAAGATCGCGGACACGGGAATCGGAATTGAAGCCCAACACCTTCCTCATATCTTCGACCCATTCTTCACCACAAAAGGTCTGGGGAAGGGCACGGGATTGGGCTTGTCCATCAGTTATGCGATCATCCAAGAGCATGGAGGACGGATCACCGTGGACAGCGAACCTGGAAGGGGTTCGACATTCAGCATCTACATCCCAGTGGATATAGACAAAACCAAAGTAAAGGAATCCAGTATTCGGTAAAGGACAATGGAGAAAAAAGGAATCATTCACATCATCGACGACGAGCCCATTATTTATGAGGTTCTCCAAGACATTCTCACCTCGGAAGGATACGCTGTTGAAGTCTCCGCCAATGGAGAGGAAGCTCTTGATAAACACTCTTCTCTCTATGTTGACCTGATCCTTCTTGACCTCCTCATGCCAGGGATGGATGGAATAGAGGTTTTAAAGAGACTCAAAAAGATCGATCCGCATGTCGTTGTGATCATCATCACTGCCTACGCATCTATCGAGTCAGCCATCTCCGCTATGAAGTCGGGGGCTTATGACTACATCCAAAAGCCTTTCAAACACGATGAATTACTCCTGGTTGTGGAACGAGCCATTGCTCACCGAAGGCTCCAAGAGGAAAATCTGCGTCTAAAGGATGAGCTGAAAAGAAAGTTTAGTTTTGAGAAGATCATCGGCAAGAGCGAGCTGATGAACGATATCTTCGAGATCATTAAAGCATCTGCGCCCACCAGGAGCACCATCCTGATATACGGCGAAAGTGGAACAGGGAAGGAATTGGTCGCAAGAGCTGTCCACCTCAACAGCGACCGGGCAGATTATCCGTTTATCATCGTCAACAGCGGGTCCCTCCCCCCCGATCTTCTGGAAAGCCACGTTTTCGGTCACGTCAAGGGGGCATTTACAGGAGCTTTCAACGAAAAGCAAGGACTGTTTGAAGCGGCTCACAAAGGAACCATTTTTTTTGATGAGATATCTTCCTTGAATCTGGACACACAAGCCAAAATGCTCCGGGTTATGCAGGACAGAGAATTTATGAAACTTGGAGGGACAAAAACTATACGGGTAGACGTTCGTCTCATTGCTGCTACAAACACAGACCTTGAAGAGTTGATCAGTCTCCAAAAGTTCCGAGAGGATCTTTTCTACAGATTGAATGTCATCAAACTCGAGTTGCCCCCGCTCAGACATCGCAAAGAAGATATTCCTCTCCTCACCAAACATTTCCTGGAAATGTACAGCAAAGAGAACAACAAAGATATCCTGGGAATCAGCGACGAGGTCACAGAGATCCTGGAAAATTACGACTGGCCAGGAAACATCAGAGAACTGGAAAACCTCATAGAGAGATCGGTCGTCCTGACAAAATCCAAGATCATTACCCGAGAAACCCTGCCGAGCTTCCTTATGCCATCCCATAAAGAAGACATGACAACATTTGCTTTCTCAAACGATGATCTCAACCTTAAAAGACAGATCCAAGACTATCAAAGACGGGCAATCATCAATGCGCTCAAGAAATCAAAAGGTGTTCAGAAAAAGGCAGCAAGCCTTCTAGGAGTGAAACCCACCACGTTGAATGAGATGATCAAGCGGCTCGATATCGATGTCGATCACATCGCTTAACATGTCAGTGGAACTTACCAGGAACACAGTCATCCGGATTTATTTTGATATTTTCCGGTTTCTTTTCTCGTTCGAAAACAAATTCTGAAACAGCTCTGTTTACTCTGATATTTTTCCTGACGCGATCGCCATTCTCTTTCCACTCTATCCAGAGAGGAAAATCAAACGTCCCTTTGAGCTGAATCACATTCAACTTCAGAAGGTAGCCTAAATCGGCTTTTTCCACAAGATGTGTGACCTTGACATCCGGAAGTCGATAGGACTCGAACCAGCCTTTAAAAAACACGTCCAAATCTGCCCCGGAGATCTCCTCGAATGTGTTGAAGAATTCTTTCGTCCGCGGAGCACTATATTTATACCGGTCGAAAAATTCACGCAGCGCCTGAAAAAACACATCCTCTCCCAGCAGATCTTTGAGCATATTCAACACCAGAGCGGCCTTGTTGTAGACAATTGCCTGATACGCCTCAAAATCACTATAACTAATGCGAGAGCCCATCATGATGGCCCCCCATTCGGATTTTTTCCTTGTCCAGGAAGAGAACTTCTTCATGATCTGGCTGTATGCTCCCTCTCCATATTTTTCTCTGAGATAGATGACAGAAGCAAACTGGGCCAATCCCTCGCTGAGCCATTGGTCATGGTAGGAGCCCCAACTCAAGCCTTGTCCCCACCACTGATGGGCGATCTCGTGGGCAATAAAATACTCCTTCCACCGGCTGAGATTTACAGGGCTGTCTTCGGGCTGGAAACGGCGTTGGCCGACAACTCTGGGCCTTTCGTTAAGAACGATGAATGAAGCGGGACTGTGTCCCCCTTCTTGAGGCCAGAATCTATGCACGATACTGAATTTTTCGAACGGATAATCCCCGAACTTATTCTGGTAAAAATTAAATATCTTCATCGATTCACCTAACAGATCCCAGCGAAAACCATAAATTTCAGGCCTTCGGAAATACTGGAAGGGAAGAGGTGAGGACACTTCATCCATTATTTTAAATTCTCCCACGATGAACGAGAGATATTTGAGAGGGTTCTTACTCTCGAAAACAAATACCCTTGACCCAATTTTTTCCAGATCCTCGACATCTTCAAGGCTCTCCAGAGTGGACTTTTCGACCAGATTGCCGTTGGAAATACAGGTAAATCCAGGGGGTACGATGATCTTCAACCGGGCCGTGAAATACTCTTCATCCGACGGTGCCGGGTACCAATAAGCGGACCGAGTATACAGGTGAGTCTGGTACTTGGGTTGGTTAAGTATGATCGTATCCTGGTATTGATAAGTGGAGATGACATCCTCTGCTTGTTTCTCCGGAACAAGCTTACCCCTGTAAAAAATCTCGAGGGTTTGAGTCTTATCATATTTGGGCATGTTATAAAAATAGACATACAGGAATTTGCGCAGTTTGTCCCGCGTATAAAACAGCTCATGTTTTTTTTCGTCATTGATGCGCAACACTTCAAGATTCGAGTGGAGTTTGAGTTTTATACCGTCAAGAGATTCGCCTTTTGATTTGACGGTGAGCTTGGCTTTTCCGGAGATGTATGAGTTTTTCGGATTAAGCTGGATGTCGATCTTGTAGTCAGTGATCTCAAAAAGCCGGGAAAATGAGATGAACAAACGCTTTTTTCCCTCTTCCAGAATGGGTGAGTACAGGTTGATGATTCGATTTTTTTCCCACTGGTAGAGATTCACTTCCTCTTCGGCAAAAGGAGAGTAGATGTATGTGAAGTCCCCCCTATCTTCTGCCTTAAATTCAAAAACCGCCTCCTCTCCTTTTGGGAGGAAGGAAAGCAATTCACCCGTCAGGGAGTTCTCGATCGTGAATGAGCGCGAATGGAATCTTCGGAACAAAGAGTGGGCTTCGTTAAGGTCTTTTCTGGAGACCACAGAATTTTGACCCTCTTGCTTCACAATCTTGATATTGGTCTTGAAAAATTCATCTGAACACCGCACATAGACATACTTAAGACGGTCCTGGAGAGTATCTTTTTTGTAGATCAATTCCAGCTGATGTTTTTCCCGAGGAGGAGATGGAGAAAACTTAACTTGACCTTCACCGATAACGAGTAAAGCCGTTTCCGTGTGAGGGACATTGTCATAGAAGAGAATCGCATCCTTGAACTGCAAATGGATATCCACATGATCGATCTCGACCCGGTTGGCCCTCTCCACTCTTTCCGAAGGGATGCTCACTTTAAACAGGTTCTTATCTTGGCCGAGCACAGTCTTTTCTTGAATGAGCCAATGGCCCTTGTCTCTGATAAGCTCCAAACGCCACGTCTCTATTTTTACAGCATAGGAATTCTGGAAGAGAGCTTGCACATGAATCCGAAAAGTTTCGGCGCCTATCTTTTGAGAATGGGCAACGCGGAAAAAAACGGTTTCCACTTCAAATGTGTCGAAGAGCGTGAGAATGCTCTTATTCTCCCTCTCCCGCAGATGCTCTGCATAAGAACTCAAATAGGCCTGGATATCCCTTTGGCTGACAGATTGCTGGATGTTCGAAAAGAATTCAACGACAGTATTTTCTCTCTCTTGAAAGGCGAAGGACTGGGAAATACAGAGGAAAAACACAAGACCGAGAGCAAGAAAGATTTTCTTCATGACTCCAAATATTCTATTATTCTTATCAAAATAATATTATATCAAAAATTGGCAGAATAAAAAACAACACCCCCCAAGGTGCTGGAGGAATCGATGAACAGATCTTTTAAATCAGGACTGATCACACCTTGATTTGTGCCTGGAACTCGCATAGTCTCGAGTAATGCCAGAGCAATATTCGTGCCACATCAAATCCTATACGATGCTTGAGTCCCCATCATATATTGCTCTTCTCAGTCATCAGGCTTTTGGCAAAAATGTAAATAATATTTACATGAATCGGTAATATTTATTCGATTCTATCCAAAAACAACAACTCAACTCAATTCTATGGACAGCATAATAGGAGTATATGTTATGGAAAAGAACCTGCGTGAGACACTCGCCCTCAGGAAGAGAGCCTTTTTTTTAATCCTCAAAATCCTCTTCCCATGTCACAAAACTGTGAAAATAATCTCTGTCCCCTTCATCGATCCCTCGCGTGATCTCTGTGATGTGTGAGGAGGAGGCACCAAATGCCTCCACTGCATAAAAGAGCCCTTTCTCGGCATCGACATGTTCTCCACAGGTGTAAAAATCGAGAGCCCCATAGCTATACTCCGGCCATGTATGAGTGGATATATGCGATTCTGAAATAACGACCACACCACTCACGCCCGACGGGGGGAACGTATTAAAAGAAACAGCCCATACTTTTGCACCAGCGACCTCGGCAGCTTTGACCAGTATATGTTGTACTCGAGAAACATCACTGATGATCTTCGGGTCGCAGCCCGAGGCTTCCACAATATAATGATGGCCGATAGTATTATGTGTGTCTTTAGACATGTTTGTTCTCCTCAACCGGATACATAACGTGCCACTGATTTTAGAATGAAAAATCTAGGTTGGCAACAATTATTTTGCTTAGAATCACATCCAGAGCGATGGTGCTTTACGAATGGGGATCGATGTGCTATAAATAGCTCTGGTTTAAAAATGGACATTCCTCAGATTCTCATCAGTTTATTCGTAGTGCTTTTTGCCATTACCATACATGAAGCTTCCCATGGATGGGCGGCCTACAAAATGGGAGA